>DATKMS010000311.1:0-9165 GCA_035541735.1 Candidatus Margulisiibacteriota bacterium | reverse complement strand
ATGAAAGAACCGTTTGCCAAGTAGGCCGCATCCCTTCAGCGGCCGTATCGAAGGGCGCGATCCTGGCAGGAGGGCCTTAACAGCCCGTTGAAAAACTGGTCGCCATCGTCACCCCCGCGAAAGCGGGGGTCCAGAAGTATGCGGAAGATCTGGATTCCCGCGTTCGCGGGAATGACGGTCCAGGGCATCGGCGGACGTTTTCAACAGGCTGCTAAGCCCTTCGCCCTTGCCCGCACGAAGCGGGCCGCTACCCTGAGTGACATGCGACGCCTGTTGCCCACGGCGCTGATTGTTTGCGGCGCGCTGCTGGTCAGCGCCGCCACGTGGACGCTCTTCCGGCACGGCGTGGTGTCGACAGAGACAGGCTTGCCAGTGCTCGGCCGGGTGCCGGAGTTTTCGCTCATCGATAGCAACGGCCAGCCGCTGTCGCAGGCGCAGCTCGCTGGCGGCGTGTGGATCGCCGACTTCATTTTCACCCGCTGCCCCGGCGTGTGCCCCGTGTTGAGCGCACAGATGGCGAAGCTGCAACATGCCCTGGCACGCGAAGGGGCCAACGCCGTTCGCCTGGTGTCGTTCAGCGTCGACCCCGCCAATGATACGCCGGAGACATTGCGCGCGTATGCCGAGCGCTTCGGTGCCGAGCCGGGTCGTTGGCTCTTCGCCACTGGCGATCATGATCGGCTACACGCGTTGATCGGCCAGGGCTTCCATCTCGCCGTCGCCGAACGGGCGCCGAGCGAGAACACCGACGGCGAGGGCTTGATCACCCACAGCGACCGCTTTGTGCTCGTCGATCGCGACCTGCAGATCCGCGGCTACTACCACGGCACGGATCCGGAGTCGGTGCAGAAACTGCTGCAAGATCTCAAGGAGCTTGGGAAAGAGAAGGGATCGTAAACGGTAAAGCATGAGACGTAAAACGTAAGAAGAAGGAGCGCTGCAATCCCTCTCCGTTCACGTTTTGCGTTTCACGTTTTAGCCCACCCATGTCCATCCGCGATCTCCCCACGCTCAACGCGGCGCTCAATGGCACCAGCGCGGCGCTCTTGGTGCTCGGATACCGTTTCATCCGACAGCGTGAGATCCGCGCCCACCGGGCGTGCATGCTGGCCGCCTTCGCTGTGTCCATCATCTTCTTGGTGTCGTACGTCGTCTACCACGCACGGGTGGGGTCAGTGCATTTTCCCGGCACGGGATTCGTCCGCGGTGTGTACTTCGGCATTCTCATCACCCACACGATCCTTGCGGCACTGGTGCCGCCGCTCGCCATCGTCACGCTCTACCGCGCCTGGTGCGGGACCTTCGAGCGCCACCGCCGGCTGGCGCGCTGGACGTTTCCCGTCTGGCTGTACGTGTCGGTCACTGGCGTGGTTGTCTATGTGATGCTCTACCAGGTGTACGGCGGGCGCTAACCGCACGTTGCACCGATCCGCCCGGCAGTGGCGTTCCTGCAGAGCACCGTGTACTAAAGCGGAACGGAGACGGCAGCGAAGCCCATGGAGACGATGATCGTTACCGGCGGCGCCGGATTCATCGGGTCGAACTTCGTGCGCCGCGCATTGGCGCAAACCGACCAGCGCGTCGTCGTCTTCGACAAGCTGACCTATGCCGGCAACCTGGCGAGCCTCGACGATGTCGCCCGCGACCGACGCTTCGTGTTCGTCAAGGGCGACATCGCCGACCGTGCGGCGGTCGAAGGGTTGTACGCCGCACACCGCCCCAGCTGGGTGGTGAACTTTGCCGCCGAGTCGCACGTCGATCGGTCCATCGACCGGCCGCGCGACTTCGTCGACACCAACGTCCTCGGCACCTTCGAGTTGCTCGACGTGGGCCGCCGCTACTGCGCGGAACTCGATGCGGCAGCGCGCGCCCGCTTTCGCTTCCTGCACGTCTCGACCGACGAGGTGTACGGCACACTCGGACCCTCCGGTCTGTTCTCGGAGACCACTCCATATGCACCGAACTCACCCTATGCCGCGTCGAAGGCCGCGGCCGACCACTTCGTGCGTGCCTTCCACGAGACCTACGGGCTGCCGGTCTTGATCACCAATTGCTCGAACAATTACGGGCCGTACCAGTACCCGGAGAAGCTGATCCCGTTGATGCTGCTGAACGCGGTCGAGGGGAAGCCGCTGCCGATCTATGGCGACGGCGGGAACATCCGCGACTGGTTGTTCGTCGAGGACCACTGCGACGGGATTCTCCTTGTCCTGCAGCGCGGCCGCGTCGGTGACAAGTACAACATCGGCGGCCACAACGAGCACACGAACCTGGAGCTGGTCGATTGCCTGTGTGCAATCCTCGAGGACTTGCTGCCGGCGGTGCAGAATCAGGCGCTTGTCGCCAAAGGCATCCGGCGCTATGAGGCGCTGAAAACGTTCGTCACCGATCGTCCCGGGCATGACCGTCGCTACGCCATCGACGCCACGAAAATTCGCCAGGAGCTGGGTTGGCAGCCGCGCCACGATTTCGCTGCCGGCATCCGGCGGACCGTGCGCTGGTACCTCGAGCACCGCGACTGGTGCGAGGTGGTGCAGCGCGGGCGCTACCAGCGGGAGCGGCTCGGCTTGGCCACCGACGCGGCGGCAGTGAAATGAAAGGCATCATCCTGGCCGCGGGTTCCGGGACCCGTTTGTATCCGCTCACGCGTGCCGTCAGCAAGCAGCTGGCGCCGATCTACGACAAGCCGATGATCTACTACCCGCTGTCGTCACTGATGCTCGCCGGCATTCGCGATATTCTCGTGATCACGACCCCGTACGAGCAAGACAGCTTCAAGCGGCTGTTGGGCAGCGGCGATGAACTCGGCCTGCACATCAGCTACGCGGAGCAGCCGAGCCCCGACGGCATTGCGCAAGCCTTCCTCATCGGCCGCGAGTTCATCGGTTCGTCCAGCGTCGCGCTGGCGCTCGGCGACAACATCTTCTACGGTCACGGCTTTGGCGACTACCTGCAGCGTGCCGTGGCACGCGCTCGCGGGGCGACGGTGTTCGGCTACTATGTGCGGGACCCGGAGCGCTATGGCGTCGTCGAGTTCGACGCCGCCGGGCGCGCCGTGAGCCTCGAAGAAAAACCCAGCCGGCCGCGCTCCAACTACGCGGTGACGGGCTTGTACTTCTATGACAACCGCGTCGTCGGCATCGCCGCCGGCCTCAAGCCGTCGGCGCGCGGCGAGCTGGAGATCACCGACGTGAACCTCGCCTACCTGCACGCCGGTGACCTGCACGTCGAGCGCATGGGGCGCGGCATCGCCTGGCTCGACACCGGCACCCATGAGGCGCTGCTGCAGGCGTCGAACTTCATCCAGGCCATCGAGGAGCGTCAGGGGCTCAAGGTGGCCTGCGTCGAGGAGATCGCCTACCGCATGGGATACATCACCGCCACCGACGTCCGCCGCATCGCCCGGGCAATGGAGAAGAGCGGCTACGGCCAATACCTGCTGAGCATGCTCGAACAGCCGCCCGCCTAGCCGATGAAATTCCTCACCACCCCGCTACCGGGCGTCGTCGTCGTCGAGCCCGACGTGTTCCGCGATCCGCGCGGCTTCTTTCTCGAGACCTACCACGCCCGGAGGTACCGCCAGGGTGGCGTAGAAGCGACCTTCGTGCAGGACAATCACTCGCGTTCCACACGTGGCACGCTGCGCGGACTGCACGCGCAGCGCCTGCACCCGCAGGGCAAACTGGTGCGTGTCGTTGTGGGCGAGGTGTTCGACGTCGTCGTCGACATCCGGCGCGGCTCACCGACATTCAAGCAGTGGTTCGGCGTCACGCTCTCCGCGGACAACTTTCGCCAATGCTATGTGCCGCCGGGATTTGCGCACGGATTTGTGGTCACCAGCGAGGTCGCCGAGTTCGAGTATAAGTGTACCGACTTTTATGACCCCAAGGATGAGCTGCGCATCCTCTGGAACGACCCGGCCATTGCGATTGTCTGGCCGGTGCAGGATCCCGTGCTCTCCGAGAAGGATCGCGCCGCGCGCCCGCTCCTTGAACTGATGGAACAGCTGCCACGGTACGAGGGAACACCGCAGTGAAGATCCTGGTCACCGGCGCCGCCGGTCAGCTCGGAACCGCGTTGCAGGCCAGCTTGCGCGGGCACGACCTTGTGCCGCTGGGCCGTGCCGCCCTCGACATCACACGCTTGGCTGCCGTCCGTGAGGTGATCGACGCGCACCGTCCCGACCTGGTCATCAACGCTGCCGCATTCAACGACGTCGACGGTGCCGAATCGCGACCCGAGGATGCTTACGTCGGCAACGCCCTGGGCCCACGCAATCTGGCGGTCGCGACCGCGGCACGCAAGATCGCCGTCCTGCACGTCTCCAGCGACTACGTTTTCGACGGAACCGCGAAGCAACCGTATACCGAGTTCGATGCCACCAAACCGCGCTCGGCCTATGGGCGCAGCAAGCTCGCCGGTGAAGAGGCCGTCCGTGCGCTCAACCACCGCCACTACATCGTACGCACCGCATGGTTGTTTTCGACGGTCGGGCGGAACTTCGCAAAGACAATGTGTGGGCTCGCCGATCGTCCCGAGGTGCGCGTGGTGAGCGACCAATACGGCTCGCCAACGTACGTTCCACATCTCGCCGACGGACTTGCGCGCCTCATCGAGACCGCGGCATACGGTACCTATCACATGGCAGGGAAAGGCGGTGCGAGTTGGTTCGAGCTGACGCGGACCCTGTATCGCCACCTCGGCATCGCGACGCCCGTGCATCCGGTTGCCACCGCAGACTTCCCGCGGCCCGCGGAACGGCCGCGCTACTCCGTGCTCACCACGCTTCAGGATCCCGCCATTCTTCTCCCACCGTGGGAAGATGGTGTTGCTGCCTGCGCCCGCGCCATGCAGAGCAATGCGGTGGGCTGACGTCGAACGACTTGCCACGAATAGCATTTGTGCACGAAAACACGGGCTTTTCCTCGTCCGCGGCGGAATTGACTCTCCGGGGGGCGTGTGTTAGCTGGCACTCATATACGCAAGCCATCGCATGTTCTTCCAGTTCGCAAATGTGCTCGTGTTTTTCGCCCTCGCCGTCGCCTTTGTCGGCGGTATGCTGACGCTTGGTCGCCTGCTGCGCCCGAGCAACCCGGAGGCCCTGAAGCTCACCACCTATGAGTGCGGTGAGCCGCCCACCGGCAACGCCTGGGTGAACTTCAACATCCGCTTCTACCTGGTGGCGTTGGTCTTCGTGATCTTCGACGTCGAGATCGCCTTCGTCTATCCGGTCGCCGCGGTATTCCGCGATTGGGTCCTCAAAGGCCAGGGGCTGTTTGCGCTCGCTGAGGTCTTCGTATTCCTCGCCATCCTCTTCGTGGGCTTGGTGTATGTGTGGGTCAAAGGTGACCTCGAGTGGCTCAAACGCGTCCCATCGCACGACCGCAGCGAAGAGCAGATGCGCCACGCGGCCTGAATTGGCGAGGGTAAAGAGAGGAGCCATGTCGCTGATCAATTCGATGCCCGAGATGGTGATCACCGCCAAGGCCGACGCGTTCCTCAACTGGACCCGCAAGTCGTCGGTGTGGTGGATGCTCTTCGGCCTGGCGTGCTGCGCCATCGAGATGATGCAGACGCAGGGGCCGCGAGCCGACGTCGACCGCTTCGGAACCGCGCCGCGCGCCGCGCCGCGGCAGTCGGACCTGATGATCGTTGCCGGTACGCTGACCTTGAAGATGGCGCTGCGCACCAAGCTGCTGTACGAGCAGATGCCGGAGCCGCGCTACGTCGTCTCCATGGGCAGCTGCGCCAACTGCGGCGGTCTCTTCCAGCTGGCATACTCGGTGTGCGACGGCGTCGACAAGGTGATCCCGGTGGATGTCTACATCCCTGGCTGTCCGCCGCGTCCGGAGGCGCTCACCGAAGGCATCCTCAAGCTGCAAGAAAAGATGATGAAGGAGAAGTGGCTGGTTCGCAAAGAGGCCGCGGGTGAGCCGGCCGCCGCCTGATTCCGTTTCCCCCATGGATGCCGCAGGAATTCATCAGCGCCTCACAGCGCGCTTCGAGGCGAGTGTGGGTGACTGCGACGTGCAAGCCAAAGATCCGTTCATCCGCGTCGAACCAGCCGCCATCGTTCCGGTCTGCCAGTTCTTGCGCGATGAGCCGGACTTGCAATTCAATGTGCTGTCGAACGAGACGGGCGTGGACTACAAGGCCAAGGGGGTCATCGAGGTCGTGTATCACCTCTACTCGTATCCGCACCGGCATGCGATCGTGCTCAAAGTCGACGCGCCGCGCGATAATCCGGTGGTGCCCAGTGTCGAGACGGTCTGGAAGGCTGCCAACTGGTTGGAGCGCGAGATCTACGATCTGCTCGGCGTGACCTTCGAAGGCCATTCGGATCTGCGGCGCCTGCTGATGCCCGAGGACTGGATCGGCTATCCGCTGCGCAAGGACTTCGTCGAACCCGAAGAGTATCACGGCATCAGCACGCGCCGTGAAAGCCTGCTGCGTTGATGGAACTACTCAGCCCTCATTCAGGGGAGACGGTCGATCTTCTCCGCTCCCACGTTGCGGCGGACACGCACCGCCGACGCCGGGGAATGAATTCCCCGGCTGAATCCTTGAGACGTCCCCTGAAGGGGACTCCAAGCACCGCGTTTGCAGTCGGCTTCAGCCGACGGCGATCGACTGAGCCGGGGAATTCATTCCCCGGTGACCCCAGCGGCACGCGCGCTACGAGTCTATCGACACTTTCAAAGGGATGGCTCAAAGGAGGCGCGTCATGAGCCTCGCCGGCTTTGAAGTGGAAGTCGAGCGCACCGGCGCCACCGGGCTGGAAACCGAGGAGATGACCCTCAACATGGGACCGCAGCATCCGAGCACGCACGGGGTGCTGCGCTTCGTGGTCAAGGCGGACGGCGAGGTGATGCGCGAGGCCATCCCCGACGTCGGCTACCTGCACCGCTCCATCGAGAAGATCTCCGAGAAGGTCGGCTACCACGGCTTCATGCCGTACACCGACCGCGTCGACTACGTCGCTGCCATGTTCTGCAACCAGGGCTGGGGCATGGTGTGCGAGAAGCTGGCGGGCATCGAGGTGCCCAAACGCGGCGAGTACTGCCGGATCATCGCCGCCGAGTTCAACCGCATCGCCAGTCACCTGCTGTCGGTCGGCACTATGGTGCTCGACATCGGTGCGGCGACGCCGTTCTTTCACGCCTTTCGTGAACGCGAGAAGATCAATGACCTGCTCGAAGAGCTGTGCGGCGCGCGGCTGACCTACAACTACATGCGCATCGGCGGCGTGGCGTGGGACCTGCCGCCGGGCTTCGTCGAGAAGGCGACGGCGTTCCTCGACGCCTTCGAGCCGTTGATCGACGAGTACAACGACCTGATCACCTACAACACCATCTACCTCGGCCGTGTCGCCGACGTCGCGGTCATCTCGGGCGCGGAAGCCATCAACTACAACCTGGTCGGTCCCAACCTGCGCGCTTCCGGCGTGAACTACGACGTGCGCCGCGATGAGCCGTACTCGGTCTATCCGGAGCTGGAGTTCGACGTTCCTGTCGGTGCGGGCGAAGAGGGGACCGTCGGCGACTGCTTCGATCGCTACATCGTGCGCATCCGCGAGATGAAGGAGAGCTGCAAGATCCTGCGGCAGTGCTTCAAGCAGATGCCGGACGGCCCGGTCATCGCCAAGGTGCCGCGCAAGTTCAAGCCGCCTGCAGGCGATGCCTACATCCGCGTCGAAAGCGCGCGTGGCGATATGGGCTGGTACTGCGTCAGCGACGGCAGCGAGTTTCCCTACCGGACGAAGGTGCGCACCGGTTCGTTTGCGGCGATGGCCATCATCGACAAGGTGAGCCGCGGCTTGATGATCGCCGATCTGGTCGCCGTTATCGCGAGTTTGGACATCGTCGCCCCCGAGGTGGACCGCTAGCACATGCAAGAGTTTCTCGACGGGTTGATTGCACAAGGGTACTTCGCCGGTGTGCCACGCGACGTCGTCTACGCCGCGGGCATGCTGGTGTTTGGTGCCATCGTGTTGCTTGTGTTCATCCTCAACGTCGCCGGCGGTACGACCTTCGTCGAGCGCCGCGTGTGGGCGCGCATCCAGTCGCGCGTTGGGCCGAACCGTGTCGGCCCACAGGGCATCCTGCAGTGGTTGGTGGACGGCATCAAACTGGTGATGAAGGAGGACATCGTGCCGGCGGCGGCCGACCGGCCGCTGTTCCTGGCGGCGCCCTACGTGGTGATGATGGGCTTCGTCTCCGCCTTCGTCGTCATCCCCTTCGGTAGCCGCCTGATCATCGCCGACATGAACGTCGGCATTCTCTACCTGACGGCGATCACCGCCTTGGTCGTGGTCGGCATCTTGATGGCCGGCTGGGCGTCGAACAACAAGTGGTCGTTGATCGGCGGCATCCGCTCGGCGGCGCAGATCGTGAGCTACGAGATCCCTGCGGGCCTGTCCGTATTCCCGATCATCCTGCTCACTGGCACCTTGAGCATGCAAGGTATCATTCGGTCCCAAGGCTGGGCGCCGTGGCACTGGTTGGTGTTCACCAACCCGTTTACGTTCGTCGCGTTCTTCATCTTCTTTACCTCGGCCCTGGCCGAGGGGAACCGTACCCCATTCGACCTTCCCGAAGCCGAGTCGGAGTTGGTGGCGGGGTTCGTCACCGAGTACTCTGGCGTCCGCTATCTCATCTTCTTCATGGCAGAGTGGGGCAACCTGTACATCATCGGTGCCGTGGTGACGACCCTGTTCCTCGGTGGCTGGCAGATCCCGCATGTCACCGATAACGCGGCCCTGAGTACGGTGCTCGAGTTCCTGGTCTTCTTCCTGAAGTCCTATTTCTGGGTGGTCTTTGCCATGTGGGTGCGTGCCACCCTGCCGCGGACGCGAGTCGACCAGCTCATGGTCGTGTGCTGGAAGTACCTGGTGCCGATCGGGTTCGTGAACGTCCTGGGCACTGCGGCGTGGATGGTAGTGTTCCCGCAGGGCAACCGCATCGTTGCATTCCTGATGTTCTTGTTGGGCGTGGCCATCGTCGGCCACTTCTTCCGCCGCGTGTTCTTCCACCTCCGCCGCGCCCGCGTTCGCGAGCACGGTGAACTGCTCCTGAACCCGCTATCGTGACGGAGAGTGCATGAAGCAGCGCGGGTATCTCGGCAACATCATCGCGACGGCGCAGACGGTGTTCGAAGGCATGGCCG
>DATKMS010000310.1:0-16837 GCA_035541735.1 Candidatus Margulisiibacteriota bacterium | reverse complement strand
GCCGACATACCCATAATCCTCCCAGAAGAACGGCGGGCCGTCGTAGGTGTTGTCGGAGATGTCGCCGTTGATGTACGGCACGAGGAACGTCAGTGCGTTCCGTGGCCAATACGCCAGCTCCGTCGACCACTCCCAGCCAAGTGCATGGCTGCGGTCGGAAATCGCGCCGAGTTCGGAAAGTGGCAGGAGCACCACCGCACCAGCAGCGGCCGCGATCGCTGTCGCCACGCCGAGCCCAGCCAGTACAACCACGGACAAGGGCAGCCGGCCGAGGTGCTCCCGGTTGGTGAACGCACGGAAAACTGCAAACGAACCGTAGGTGAGCGCACAGATGTACGCCGACTGTGGGAACCCCGCGAGCACCTGCTCCGCGAAGACGAGGCCGAACGCCGCCACGAAGAGGGCACGCCGGGCAAGCGTCGGCGTCGCGCACGACCCATCGTCGCTCGAGTCGGGAAGGAGCAACGGCGAACCGCGCGGCGCGAGCGCGCGATCGATCAGCGCCAGCCCGACCGGCAACCACGCGACCGTCGACACAATGGCCAAATGCTTCAGCTGGCAGGCGATGTACCCCGAACCGGCGAAGGCCAGGCCCGCCAGTACAGCCCCGGGACGCGTAGCACCGAAGCGTCTGGCGAGGCCATACGTGCCGTGCGCCGCGACGAGCAGCAGCACGATCAGCAACAGGTCGAGAGCCGCGGCAGGTGACAACAGTGCGAACGCAGCCAACCCGATGGGTTCTCCACCTCCCCCGGTCAGTGGGATGCCCGAGCAGAGCTGGCTTGTCCACAATGGGACCTGGCCCCCTCGAATCAGTTGACCGACCAGGACACGCCCAGGCAACTCGCCATTGAAGATGTCGGAGGTGAAGAAGTCGTCGGTGATATAGACAACGCCGAACGTGAGCAGGAGCCGGTAAGGAAGCAACGCCCCGAGCGTCAGAAATACCCGCGCCGCTACCTCCGCCCAACGTTCTTCGCGCATCCGTCTAGCATGAGACCATGGGAGGAGGGGCTAGGCAAATCGGGGATCGAGGGACCACTATACTTCAGTACCCTTCGCTCAGGTGGGTTCAGACCCGGCAGGTCATGGCGCTCGCGGTTGGGTGCGGTAGAGCCGCCAGACGCCGTCGTGCGTCACCGGCGTGAGTGAGGCCATGGCCCGGTAGCGTTCCTGCAACTCCGCGTCACCGCCGACAATGACGAAGTCGAAGAAGCGCAGGTCCGCGAGGTCTTCCGGCTCGGCACCCCATTCCTTTCCTGCAGCCCACGGTGGGTTGCGCAGCTCCTTGAAGATGACCGGCATGGGTGCGAAAGCGGCGAAGGAAAAGTACAGTGTGCCGCCGTGTAGCGCCTGGGCGTAGGCGTAGAGGTGTACGAAGGGCCGCTTCTCGACGATGGCGCTCTGCTGGATCAGATCCAGTTCGACGAGGCGCGGCGAGTCGGGGAGCGCGTCGAGCGCTTCTTGAAGACCGGAGAGCTCGGAGCGCTCAAAACGATTCCACGCCATCGTTGTCGACAGCGAGAACACGGCGGCCACGGCGCACATACCGGCTCGCAGCAAAGAGGGCGTCACCGCCGGTGCGGGAACGGCGAGCAGCAGCAGCGCCAGCGCCGCGGGCGTCCAACGCTCCGCAAACTCGATGGTGTTCATGTACTTGTCGGGAAGCAACAGCGCGCACGCGGCACACAAGGCGCCAGCCAGCAACAGTTCGCCATCCACCAGATTCCAAAACGCGTGACGCCGCTGCCAGGCCGACAGGGTGATCCATCCAATGAACGCGCCGAGCACGCCGTACTTGGTGGCGCCGCGCAGCCCCCCGGCACCCGTATCGGCCAGCCACGAAAAGGAGAGACGTCCGATCGGCGTCGTCGTCCACTCCGTTGCAGAGACGAAACCGCTCGCCGCCAGGTGCGGATACCAGATGGTCGCGCCCGCAAGAATCGGCGTGATGCTGGCCACGCGCCAGGCGACGGCCCGCCAGGGGAGACGGAAGACGATACCGTGCAGGAGCAACCAGATCACGCCCGCGACGAACCACAGTGCATGACTCACATAGAGGAGGACTGCGCAACCCAGCAACGCGCCGGCGCGCGGCCAGCTGAAACGCTCCAAGGGGGCGCGTGTGGTCACGATCAGCCAGAGCAGAAAGGCCGGCCAGCCCATCGCGAAGCTGACAAAGCCCCAGTAGAGGATCGGGCTGAAGAACAGCAACGACGCGAGGACCGCCGCCTCCGGTGGACGGCGTCGCTGGGCCGCGAGCAGATGCGTCGCCGCGGCTGACAGCAGTCCCAATGTCAGAAGTACGAGGCGGCCGGCAGCAAGCGGCCCGCAACACGCCCATGCGATGCCGAGTACGCCGTACACCAGACTGTACGGTGTGAGCCACTGAATACGATACGGGCTCTGCGGGTTGCCCACGGTGTCCAGCAGCAGTCGGAACTGCGCCAAGTGCTGCGGCAAGTCGGTCGACGGTGGGAAGCGGACGACGACGAAGGGCAGCGCCACCGCGCCCGCAGTGACCAGCGCGAGCACGATGCGTAGCGTCCGCCCATCCTCTGATCTCGTCACAGTGACCCCACCGTTCATCAGTCCCTACACTTTCGCAGCCGATTCAGCTACGGTGCGCTGGCTGCTGGTTCGGCAGAGACACCGCGGCGACGACAACGGACGTAGAGGCTCTCCCCATGGCAAACGTAAGCGCGACTCCTGCAGGCGAACGCATTCGCAACATGAACGGGCGACTCGAAGTCCCCAACAATCCCGTCATTCCCTTCATCGAAGGCGACGGGACCGGGCCCGACATCTGGCGCGCCAGCCAGGCGGTGTTCAACGCCGCCGTGCAGAAGGCCTACGCCGGCAAGCGTCGCATCGCGTGGATGGAAGTGCTGGCCGGCGAGAAGGCGTTCAACCGCGTCAAGAACTGGCTCCCGGATGAGACCGTCAGCGCATTTCAAGACTACATCGTCGGCATCAAAGGCCCGCTGACGACGCCGATCGGCGGCGGCATCCGCTCGCTCAACGTCGCGCTGCGCCAACTGCTCGACCTGTACGTCTGCCTGCGCCCGGTGCGCTATTTCACCGGCGTGCCCAGCCCGGTGAAGCATCCGGAGTTGGTGGACATGGTGATCTTCCGCGAGAACACGGAGGACATCTACGCCGGCATCGAGTGGCAGTCCGAGACTGTGGATGCCCGCAAGGTCATCGGCTTCCTGCAGGGCGAGATGGGCGTGAAGAAGATCCGCTTCCCGGAGAGCAGCGCCATCGGCATCAAGCCCGTGTCGCGCGACGGCACCGAGCGCCTGGTGCGCGCCGCCATCGAGTATGCGCTGCGGCACAAGCGGCGCAGCGTGACCTTGGTGCACAAGGGCAACATCATGAAGTTCACCGAAGGCGCCTTCCGCGACTGGGGCTATGGCCTGGCGACGCGCGACTTCCGCCAGCAGGTGATCACCGAGCGCGAGAGCTGGATCCTCGGCAACAAGGAAGCCACGCCGAACATCTCCGTCGAGGACAACGCGCGCGAAATCGATCCGGGCTACGATCTGATGACGCCCGACCAGCAGAAGACGGTGCGCGCCGATGTCGAGGCCGCCCTCACGCTGTGGGACACGCACGGCAGCGGGCAGTGGAAGAAGAAACTCATGATCCGCGACGCCATCGCCGACATCACGCTGCAGCAGGTGCTGACGCGGCCACGCGACTTCGACGTGATCGCGACCCTCAACCTGAACGGCGATTACCTCTCCGACGCCTTGGCCGCACAGGTCGGCGGCATCGGCATCGCCCCCGGCGGGAACATCAACTACCAGAGCGGCCACGCCATCTTCGAAGCCACGCACGGCACCGCGCCGAAGTACGCCAACCTCGACAAGGTGAACCCGGGTTCGGTCATTCTGTCCGGTGAAATGATGTTCCGCCACCTCGGCTGGGACGACGCAGCGGACCTCATCATCAAGGGCATGGAAGGCGCTATCGGCGCTAAGACCGTGACCTACGACTTCCACCGCCTCATGGAGGGTGCCACGTTGGTGAAGTGCTCGGAGTTCGGTCAAGCGATCATCAAGCACATGTGACGAGAGGGTAGACGAAAGACACACCCCGTGCGACGCTCGGTCGCACGATGACTGGAACCTTTTTCTGTTTTCTCAGCGGAATCACGTGCTACTGGCGCTGGTCATGATTGGCTTGCGACATGGATCATCCTGTTCCACATGGGCATCCGACCGGCGGCGCTGGTTCTGGAGCGACATGCAAGCCAGCCCCGCGCTGACCATCGAGTTCACCAGCGCCCACCAACGCATCACCTACACCGACGCCGTGAGCTTTGCGGTGATGAAAGCGGCGCGCTGTACGGCGGCGATGAGCTTCGACCACGACTTCGTGGTGGCGGGCTTCCGGCTGTGGCAGCCGCGCTAGACCGCTCACATGCGCCTCACCGCAACCACGCCGGGCGCCAGCTCAGGCCGAGGTTGACGATGCGCTGCAGCAACGCCTCGTAGGCAATACCAACGTGCTCTGCTGACTCGGCAAAGTCCTCGCCGTAAGCCAGCTGCGGATTGGGGTTGGCTTCAATGACCCAGGTGCGGCCCTGCTCGTCCATGCGCAGATCGATGCGTGCGTAGCCGCTCAAGTCGAGCGTGCGGTAGACGCGCTTGCACATGCGCTGGATCGCTTGCGCCACGGCGTCCGGCAGGTTCTTCGCCGCCGCCGTCTTGATGCCGTGCTTCTTCTGGTAGGCGCTGCTCCACTTGACGCGATCGGTGGCGATGCGCCGCGCCTCCTCGGGCATCTTCGTGAAGTGCATCTCCCAGACGGGGAACACTTGCACGCGCTGGTTGCCCAGCAGGCCGACGTAGAGCTCGCGCCCTTCGATGTACTGCTCGACGATGGCATCGGTGCCGTTGGTTTGGTGGATGAAACGGACCCGTTCCTTCAGCTTGTCGTCGTCGTCCACCACCGACGCCTGCGAGATGCCGACCGAGCCTTCGTCGGTCAGCGACTTGACGATCAGCGGGAAACCCATGCGTTTCGGCCGCCGCACCGCGCGCCCTATGGGATAGACCACAAAGGCGGGCACAGGAATGCGATGGAAGGCCAGCAGCTTCTTCGACAGCGCCTTGTCGCGCGCCAGCATCAAACCGCGTGGGTTGCAGCCGGTGTACGGCATGCGCAGCAACTCGAGGTAGCTGACCACGTTCTGGTCGAAGATGGGAATGCCGTGGAAGTGCTCGAGCAAGTTGAAGGCGATGTGCGGTTTCCACTCCTCGATGACGGTGCGGATGGCGCGCAGGTCGTCGCCCGTGCCGAGGGCGTGCACCTCGTGGCCAGCGGCGCGCAGGAAGCTGGTGACGTCGAACTCGGTCTTCCAGTCGACGTTAGCGACGTCGTAGCCCGAGACGTCTTCGGGCGGGACGAGCTCCGCGTGCATCAACGCCAGGATGCGCAGCTTCTTCATAGCCACACACGGTGCTGCCCGCTGTGCAGGTAATTCATGGTCTGCACCGTCAACACGATGGTGAAGTCGAGCTTCGTCTGCTCCTCGGATTCCGCGAGCCGTAGCTTCAGCTCGCGGCAGCGGCTGATGATGTCGTCGAGCACCTGGTCGATGGTGTACTGATACTCGCCGGTCCAGCGCGCCACGGTACGGCGCACCTCCTTGCGGATGCGCGTCAGGAAGCGTGCCGCCGACGGGTTCTGCTTGTAGTCGGGTGCG
Source organism: Candidatus Margulisiibacteriota bacterium (assembly GCA_035541735.1). Classification (GTDB taxonomy): domain Bacteria; phylum Desulfobacterota; class Binatia; order HRBIN30; family HRBIN30; genus DATKMS01. Next base: position 11,121 of record DATKMS010000310.1, on the reverse strand, counting down.
TCGGAAAACAGGCGGCGCAGATCGCGGTCGTAGAGGTTCGGATAGTCGACGCCGTAGCGCTGCCGCTTTTGCTCGTAGTGCTTGCGCAGTGTCTTGCGCAGGCGCGACAGCGGATCGACGCGGCGGTGCGAGGTCACCAGCGGCTCCTGCGCGCCGATCTCGGCCATGAGCCGGTCCATGTACTCCAGCTTCTTGAGCGCCGGCCAGCCGGCGTAGCGCTCGCGCCACAGCGACGTCGGGTTCAGCCACACGGCGAAGGTCTCTGCGAAGTCCTCGTCGGGGTGGCTTTGCCCATACCAGGGCTCGAGATGGAGCACGAAGCTCTTACTGTACGGCCGTGGCGTGTAGTGCTCCGGATACTCCTGTGCCGACGATCCGAAGAGCTGCTGGCGGCGCCGGCGCCGGCGCAGGTTGTAGGCGTTGTCGATGGCGTGACCGGTTTCGTGGCGCAGGATGCGCAGGCACCACTCGGGCGTGCCGCCTTCGACCTCCAGCATCTGATTCTGTTCGAGACGCGCCAGCCGCGGGTGGGCCAGATAGAAAGGCACGGCGACACCCGGGACACCGTCCGGAGTGAACCATTCGTCCGACAGCCAGAAGAACGGGCGAAAGCGGCTGTGACGCGCCTCCAGCTCGCCGTACAGTTCGGCGATGCGGGCTTCGAGCTCTGTCCCCTCGATGTGCAGATCGAGATCGCACAGGCGCACGCCGAGCAGCCGTTCATCCGGCCAGTCCACCCACTCGGGTTGCTGGCGGCGCTCGGCCTCGGGCGTCAGCTCCGCAGCCGGCGTTGGAGGAACCATCGGAGTCGCGCGGCGCCGCGGATGGGTAGCAGTGTCAGCGGGTGTCGGCGTACGAGCATCATGTCGTCCGTGCCCCAGTAGCACCGCCCGCCCGTGGTGGGCAAATGTCCGGCACCTTGCCGGGCCAGCAGCCATGGCGGACGGGCTCTGGACGCCTACAGCACAGGAGTATTGTGGAACCGTGTCACGCAGAACCTGACGGGCAAGAACGGGACAATTGTTCAAGGGCTGCCGCGGACGCGCTAGCGCCGATGTCGGTGGGGTGTGACACCTCTGGCGATGGCCCGGTCCATCCAAGATTGGGCCACCAGCGGTCGGCGCTCTATCCTACAGTGAGTGTGCCACTCTAGAACTGATCCTACGCGGATTGGGCCACGGTGGGAACAAACGCGTTTGACTAGCGACTCACGGTCACTCGATTCGGCGCAGCGCAGCGATCGAGTGAAACCCCGGTGCATCGCGCGGATGCACGGGCAGGCGACACCCGGGGAAATCGAAGTGGTAGCAATGGCGCGTGGCTGCGCCGAACGCGGTAAGCGCGGTGGCGCCGATGTAGATGAACTGGATCGGTGTCGCACGCATCGAGTCGCTAGCGGCGATCGGTTGCGTCGTTCCGCGGCGTTGACCTCCGCAACAGCTCATGCGTTTCCTCCTTGTCGCCTTCGTAAAAGACCACCGGCGGCGCCACTTCGGCCGGTGGCCCGATCCGCTCGAGCAGACAGGCCGCGCCGGACAACGCTGGCCACAACAGCAGGTGTTCGAACCACGACGACCCGAATGCCAGTGCAAACGGTACCGCGATCAATACGCTCAGGCAATTGAAGCAATCGAACACCGAGCCCCAGTATCCGTCGCCGAGCGCTGCGCGTAGACGGACGAAGATCTCTTCTGGCCCTGCCTCCGCCGCGAGCAGATGCGTCACGCGCCATACCGCCAGCACGGCGACAACGAGTCCGGTGAGTGAAACGTCCATCAGTGAAGCACCGACGCGCGCCGTGACGGCGCGCGTCGGTGTTTCCACAGCGCTCAGTGCATCGCTCTCAGTTATTCCGCCTTCAGGCAGAAGCCGACGCTCGCACTGTTGGGCCAGCCGCCGTTGGCGCTGACGATGGTGCGATCGCCGACGTCGATGCGCACGACATAGCCGCACGGATCCATGCCCGTGGTGTTCAGCACCCAGGTACCGCTCTCGCCCGTGGTCGGCACGATCGGATATGAACGTGATGACGGCGACGGCGTTGCCCCGTGCGCCGGCCCCGGTGGCTCGACCGACAGCGACAACGAACCAAAGTGCTCGTCCGTCACACTGTAAGTGCCGCGGATCAGCACGCCAGCGATGAAGTCACCGCAGGCGATCGCGGGCTGCCACGTGACGCCGTTGTCGGTGGAGAAGTCGGTGATCGTGATCGCCGCCACCGGCACGTCTTCATCGAGCGCGACGATCACGTTCTGCCGCGTCGTTGCGTCGGGGCAGAGCGTGGTGTCGGCCAGATAGGTCGTGTTGGTGAGGGTGTCGAGCGCTTCGACGCGGATCTCCCACCTGCCGGTGAGCGGCTTGGCCGTGTTCCATTGACCCAGCAGACCGACGAAGGGCGCGATGACTCGGCGCCACGTGCCGGAGCCGATGCCGTAATCGCGATAGGTGTAGTAACCCGCTAGGTCGACCTGCTGCGTGAACGGGAACTGCGTCAGGATTCCGATGTGCTGTTCGATCCACACGCCGAAGTCGTTGGCAATCGGCTGCCACGGCCCAGGCGGCTGCGGGACCGGAGGCAGTTCGCGCACGAACAACCGATACTTGATCCGATCCGGCCCGGGCAGCGAGTTCGCACCCGGAATGTCGCCGACGATGTAGACGGCGCCACCGAAGGGCCGATCGCCCGAGGACGTGAGCCCCGTGCTCTGATCGATATCGCACACCGCGATCGTACTGATGTTGTACAGCACCGGTCTGAAGTCGCCCGGTTCGGTCGGTGCACCCGGTGGCAGCAGGATCAGCGTGTCTTCGCGATTGCCCCACACCGGCGGCTTGTTCGGGAACGGACAGGGCGCCGGACTGTTCCACGAGAGGATCGCACGGATCCGCACCAGGCGCGGCCCTTGCTGGCACACTCGCTTGTGCGCGTTGAAATTCACCGGCAGATACACCGAATATTCAAGGCCCTCGGGCGGGATGTTCTGGATGTCGAACACCTGCACCGACGCCGTCCCCAGACAGGTCTCGAAACTGCCGTTGCCGTCGAAATCGGCCCAGAAGGTCACGTACTCGCGACTCCCCTGCGTACACGGTCCGCCGGAATAACCGTTCGGCCGCTTCACACGCAACACACCGGTGAGTTCACTCGTCACCGGATTGAAGCCGATGCATTCGAGTTGTTCGTAGAACGTGTTGCCGTCACCCGGATTGAGCAGCGGCCCGATCACGTCGTCGGGCTTCAGCCCGAGATCGGCGAACAGCCCCTTGTCCGGCAACGTGAATTCCGCGCCGAACGATGGTTGCGCGAGCAGCTTCTGCACCGCCGGCAGCAGATAGCGATGCGGCTCTACACTCTTGTCCTTGTACAGCGCGTGCAACTGCGCAACCGACAGCGGCGGCGCATCCTTTGCGGTCGCGACCTGATCGAGATCGATGTACTGCACGACCTCTGGCGGCAGCTTGATCTTGAACTCGTTGAACAGTTCGAACCAGGGAATGAACCTGCGTGGCTGCACCTGGATGTGTGTGTTGTGCACCTCGCCCCATACCGGGACCCAATTCGGCTGATGCGGGGGCGGACACTGGTCCCACGACAGGATCGCACGCGCCAGCACGACGTTGCGGAACAGACAGAATTTCTCCCGCGGCGAACATGGCACACCGACCGCGTACTCCAGCCGCCGGTGATCCGTGGCGCCAGCGGGGACGTCATAGACGGTGAAGCTCGCCGTGCCCAGATCGACCCAACTCTCCCCGTTGTTGTAGGACAGGTAGAAGCGCACGCATTCCTGCGAGCCTTTGGAACAGACGTTGCCGCCATAGCCGGTCGGCTGCTTGAGGTACACAACCGCATCGAGACGACGCGACTGCGGATGGAAGCCTACGCAGCCGATTTCCTCGAACGTCGTGTTACCTTGGATCGGCGCCACCGGTGGCAACGGACTCGCCGCGAGGTTGCCGAAGTAGTTGGGATTGCTGGCGAGCAACGCACGGAAATGCGTGCGTTCCTTCGGCACCGGCTTGTCGAGTGCGACCGCCGCCGATTCGGCGACAGCTTCCACTTCCGGGGACTTGCTTTCCTTGACCATTGCGATTCCTCCTCTGCTCGGTGCCCGCACACCAGGCGTGCGTGTTCACCGAAGGCACACACACGTTATCTGTTGGTACAGATAGAACCGCACCCCCGTACTCCCGAGCGTCTCGACAACGTCTCTTCGGCGTCTCGTGGATGCGTTGCTTCGTAGACGCACTGCGCGAGGTTGCAGAGCTACGCCGATCAAGCCTCCGCCTCCCAGGTCTGCCCTGCTTAGCCAAGAGTCAGCGGAACGAGGCGGCTGACAGGCTCCACAGGAGGTCACGCGCCCGCGGGGCCATCATGTCCGAGCCAGCGCGCCGGCGGCACATCGGACGTGTTGCCAAACCGGTTCAGAAGATGGCTGCAGTGATCTGAGACGACCTTACGGCGCCGCCGCGGTCGGCTCCAGCGCCTTCCGTAGCGCGTCCATCTCCGTACCGAACTCCTTCCAGTCACCGCGGCGCAGCGCTTCGAGGGCCTGCCGGTAGTGTTGCAGCGCCTCACTCGTGGTGGCGGGCGCGGCAGGCGGCGGCGGCGACGCGCCAACCACCGGTGGCGGAGCGACGCCGCTGAATAACGCCGCCAGGAGTGACTCGACGCGCTGGCTCATGACGACGCGGTCGCCGGCGGATGCGATCAGCCGTTTCAGCTCCGGCAACTCGCGCTTCTCGGCGCGCAGGTACAGCGGCTCGACGTAGAGCAGCGCGTCGTCGATGGGGATCACCAGCAGGTTGCCGCGGATGACGCGCGAGCCGGTCTGATTCCACAACGACAACTGCTGCGAGATCGTCGTGTCTTGATCGATCCGCGCCTCGACTTGCGCCGGACCGAAGATCAGCTTCTCCTTCGGAAAGGCATACTCGATGAGGGTGCCGTAGTGCGCCCCATCGCAGCGCGCCGCCAGCCACGCGATCATGTTGTCGCGACTGTTGGGCACCATCGGCAGCATCAGGATAAATTCTTCCTGCGCTTCACCGGGCAGACGCATGATCGTGTAGTACGGCTGCATGGTGACCGCGGCGCCGGCGTAGTTCTCCTGCGGGAAGCTCCACAGGTCTTCCTTGTTGTAGAACACTTCCGGGTCGGTCATGTGGTAGATGCCGTACATGCGGGCCTGCACGAGGAAGAGGTCTTCCGGATAGCGCACGTGTTGGCGCAACCCGGCCGGCATGGCGTCCAGCGGCTGGAACAGCGTCGGGAAGATGCGCTGGTACGTGCGCACCAGCGGATCGTCGGGGTCCGCGACGTAAAAGACCGGTGTGCCGTCGTAGGCGTCGACGGCGATCTTCACGGCGTTGCGAATATAGTTCACGCCGTTCTCCCGGGTGAGCTGCGCGTACGGCACGGCGTCGCTGGTGGTGTAGGCGTCCTGCAGCCAGACCAGGCGGCCCTCGTTGACCACGAGGTAGGCATCGCGGTCGAGCCGGAGAAAGGGTGCAAGGTGGCGGATGCGCTCCTGAATGAGACGCCGGAACAGGATGCGGCTCGACGCGGTGACGTTGCCGCTGATCAGCAGGTTCAGATCGCCGAGGTGCCACGCGAAGAGAGCGCGGCGCCAGAAACTGCCGAGCGAGACACCGTCGCGCCCCTGGTAGGTGGTGTACACGTTCTCCTGGCCCTTCGGGTAGTCGAACTCGGTGGTGCCGCCACCGACCACGACGTACTCGGAGGTCTCTTCGCCAAAGTACAGCTCCGGCCGGTCGATGCGCATCCCGACGGCCGACGACGGCGGAATGTCCTTGATGTAGAAGAACGGCAGCCCTTCGTCGTCGAAGCGGTTCACCGGACTCATCGCCACACCGTAGCCGTGGGTGAACTTGAAGCGCTGGTTGATCCAGGTCTGTGCGTCGCTCGGCAGCCGTGATTGATTCAGCTCGCGCGCCGACAGCATCACCTGTTGGTAGCGGCCGTCGAGCGTGTAGCGGTCGATGTCGATGTCCTTGAAGTCGTAGTAGAGGCGGATCTCCTGCAACTGCCGGTAACTGTCGAGCAGCGGCCGCGGATCCCACCAGCGGATGTTCTGGATGGTGGCGTCGTTGGCCGCAAGCACCGCCGGCGTGAGCGTGCCGCCGGCCGGAAACGGCTGGCTGGTGATGCGATCGAGCGCGAAGCCGTAGCGTGTGAAAGCGATGTTCTGCGCGATGTAGGGCGCCTCGAGGCGCAACTCGTCGGGCTTGACACGGTAGCTCTGGAACAGACTCGGCACGATGCCCTCGAGCAGCGCTGCACCGAACACCAAGACCACTGCGGCCACCGGCAAACGAAACCCGAGTACGCTGGCGTTGGCGGCGCTCAGCACCGCGGCGACCAGCGAGATCCCAACCAATGCCGTCAGCAGGGGCAGGCGCAAGTGGACGTCGGCGTAGGCAACGCCGAAGACCACGCCATTGTCGCCGAACAGCAGCCCGTAGCGTTGCAGCGCATAGTCGCCCGCCTTCACCACGAAGAACACGGCGAGCAATACCGACAGATGTCGGGTGACGGCGGCGGCCAGCCGCGGCCCGCGCTCATCGATTTCGATCCCACCGCGCATCCAGTACAGCGCACCGGCCATCACGGCGGCGAGGAACACCATCAGGAAGCCCCAGTTCCGCGCCACGTCGTACACCGGCAGCGTGAAGACGTAGAAGCTCAGGTCGCGCCCAAACACCGGGTCGGTGCGCCCGAAGGGTACACCGTGCAGCCAGCGCAGGAAGATCTGCCAATGACTCGCTTGCGCCAGACCGACGAAGACGCTGAGCACAACGGCCACACCCAGAACGATCAAGCGCCACGGCAGAGTGTCCGGGGAGAACTCCACGAAGACGGGCAGACCGTCGGCAGTGCCGCCGTTGCTTCTCACCAGGCGCAGACGGCGCACGCCCGGCGCGTGCAGGCGCAGCGCCAGCAACCCATTGCCGGCGAGCAGCAGGAACGTCGGTGCCGCGGCGCCCACGAAGGCAACGATCTTGGCACGCCAGGCGGTGAAGAACACCGCGCCGAAACCGAGCGTATCGAACCACAGCCAGTCGATAACGAAGCTCGTCAGCAGCGAGAACGAGCCAGCGACGACGATGACCAGCGCCGCGAGGACGAACAGCGGTGTCGTGCGCCGCATCGGTTCAGTCCCCCGCGTCGATGCGACGGACATGCTCGCGCACCACTTCCGGCGGGCACAGGTAGACGAAGAGCCGGCACGCAACGATGAGCACCACCAGGTCGTCGACCTCGCCGATGAAGGGAATCACGTCCGGAATGAAATCGACTGGAGAGAGCACGTACAGGAAGCTGAGCAGCAGCAGCGCCTTGGGCCACACCGAGACGCGCCCGTCGCGCACCAGCCGCCAGTAGAGGCGCGCGAACTGCGGCAACGCGCGCAGGAAGCGCAACCCGCGCATGCCCAACTGCAGCGGCGGCCACGTCGGATTGTGGCGTAGGCTCATGCCTGCCTTATAGCCGTGCAGGCGCGCAAGGTCACTACGGAGAACGCCTGCAAAGCGTAACCGTCCCAGATTGGCAGACTGGCATTGCCAAACGCCGGTGGTCTTGCAATGAAGCCCTTGATGACCCAAGAGCGGGAGCGGCGCGAGTCGAGCGACACCCCGAGTTTCCCCCAAGAGCGCTTCGGAGAGGCGTTGCGAGCGGGCAAAGACCGGTTCAGCGACGCATTCGATTGCGCACCGATCGGCATGGGGCTCGTAAGCGTTGACGGACAGCCGCTGCGCGTCAACCGCGCCTTGTGCCGGATGTTCGGCTACTCGCAAGAGGAGTTCCTGGCCATGCCGGTGTGGCAGGTCACCCACCCCGACGACATGGCCGTGACGATCGATTGGTTGCGTCGCATGCTGGAAGGCGAAGTCGACTCGTGGCAGTTGGAGAAGCGCTACATCCATCGGCAGGGTCATATTGTCTGGGGCCTCTCGGCCACATCGCTGGTGCGCGCCAGCGACGGACGCCCGCTGTATCTCATCTCCCAGGTGCAGGACATCACAGAGTACAAGCGGGCGCAGGAAGAGGTCACGCGCCTCGCGGCGTTTCCGGAGGACAATCCCAATCCGGTGATTGAGGTCGATGGGCGTGGAGTTCCCACCTATCTGAACCCAGCGGCGCGGGAACACTTCCCCGATGTTCCGCATGGCGGCCTCCCGCCCGCCATCGTGGCGGGGCTGAACGCGTTGGTCGTGGCAAGCACCGATCGCACCCGCACTGTCGTGGTCCGCGAGATCGCGTGCGCCGGACGGATATATGAAGAACACATGGTCGTTGGCCTCGACCGAGCGCGCATTTACCTGCGGGACATGACCGATCGCGTCAACGCCGAGGCGGAGGTGCGTCAGAGCCGCGAGCGGCTGCAGCTCCTGTCGCGCCGCCTCATCGAGCTGCAGGAATCGGAAAGACAGCACCTCGTGCGTGAGCTCCATGACGAGATCGGGCAGCTTCTCACTGGCCTGCGGCTTGCGCTGGATCAAGCGGCACAGCTCCCGGCGGAGAGCACCCGGCGCTGTCTGGCCGACGCCGAGGCGCTGGTCAGCGACCTGGTCGTGCGGGTACGCGACTTGTCCCTCGATCTGCGCCCGCCGATGCTGGACGACCTGGGTCTCCTGCCTGCGCTGGTATGGCTCTGTGAGTGGTACGGCTCGCGCGCGGCGGTGCGCGTGCAACTCGGGCACCGGGGCATCGAGCGGCGTTTCACACCGGAGCTCGAGACCGCGGCCTTTCGCATCGTGCAGGAGGCCCTGACCAACGCCTCGCGTCACGCCGGCGTGTGTGAAGTAACCGTGCAGGCGTGGGCCGACGACGCCAGGTTGGGCGTGCAAGTGGTCGATGCCGGCGCCGGCTTCGATCCCGCCGCGGTGTTGAATGGCGCCACCAGCGGCCTGGCTGGGATGCGCGAGCGCGCGTCGTTGCTGGGCGGCCAACTCACGATCGAATCCGCTGTAGGATCCGGTACGCGGGTCATGGCTGAGTTCCCGCTCGCTGGGTCGGTGTGACAGCGGCGCGAAAGGGGCGGCATGGAAGAGGCAACCGCCGTTGCCCAGATCGCGCCCCTCGATACACCGGCCCAAAAGAGTGGCCGGCACTCGGGGTGAGCGGTTGCGAAAATGCTGCGACACGTCAATCCGGTCACCCCGAGAACCCAACCAGTGTGGCACTGGTAGGTTGGGCCAATGAACCAGGCTTTCATCATTGACCAGGTTCTCCGTTTCCGGTTTCCTGTTTTCGGTCTTCCATTTCTCTTCGTGTCAACTCGGAGAGAATGGAAAACCGGAAACGACGAAACCGAAAACACGAGACCGGCAAACGCTCCTGCTCCCCGTTCATTGGGAGTAGGCCCCAGTTTTTCGGGGCCGTATCGAGGGGCTGCCTCGCGTCAATCGAGCGACTTGCGAAAGCGAAATACGCTGACGCTGAGCACGGTCGCCCCGATCACCGCCATCGAAAGCATCTGCGGCCAGAGCACGTGCAGGCCGACGCCCTTGAGAAACGTGCCGCGCAGAACGACCAGCATATAGCGCAGCGGGTTCAGGTAGGTGAGCCACTGCATGACCATGGGCATGCTGGCGATCGGGAAGCTGAAGCCGGAGAGCGTGAAGCCCGGCGTCAGCACGAAGAAGCTCAACGCGAAGGCTTGCTGCTGCGTCTTGCAGAGCGTCGAGATGAGCAGGCCCATGCTCAGCGTGCATCCAAGGAACAGCGACACCCCGAGTAACAGGATCAAGGGGTTGCCGCGGAACGGCACGCGGAACCATAGGATGCCGACGAGCGTGATGAGCGTCGCCTCGGCGAGCCCGACCAGAAACGACGGCAGGGTCTTGCCGAGAATGAACTCGACCGGTCGGATCGGGCTCACCATGACCTGTTCCAGCGTGCCGATCTCACGCTCGCGCACTATCGCAAAGGCGGTCAGGTTGACGGTGATCACCAGCATCAAGCTGCCGATCACTCCCGGCACGAAGAACCACCGGCTGTCGAAGCCCGGGTTGTACCACGGGCGCTCTTCGAGCTCGACGCTCGGGATCACGTGCAGCTGCGCCGGAGCGCGGCGGGCGATGGAGTCGCTCGCATAGTCACTGGCGTACGTGGTCGCGATCCGGTTCACGTAGCCGAGGGCGATGAGCGCGGTGTTGGAGTTCGTGCCATCGACGACGAGTTGCACCGGCGCCGTCACGCCTTTGCGCAGCCGTTCTGCGAATCCAGGATGGATCTGCACTCCGACGGTTGCTCCGCCCCGATCGATGAGCTGAGTGAACTCCGTCTCGTCGCGCGCGTGTGCGATCACCTCGAACCGGCCGCTCGCCGTGAAGCGCGACAGCAGGTCGCGGCTCTCCAAGCTGTTGTCACGATCCAGCACCACGGTCGTGACGCTGTGCACCTCGAACGTGGCCGCGTAGCCGAACATCACCATCTGGATGAGCGGCGGCACCACGAGGCGAATGCGTGCGTAGCGGTCACGGCGCAGCTGCAGGAACTCCTTGACGATCATGTGGAAGATGCGCGCCAGCACGGCCTGCTCCTCACGTCAGCGTCTTGCGGAAGGCGCGCGTCGCCAGCGTCCCCACCACGACTGCAAAGACGATCAGCGCGAACAGCGGCCCCGCGAGCGCCCGCAGCCCGCTGCCCTTGAGGAACACGGCCTTGAGAATGGTCACGTAGTAGCGTGCCCACACCACGTAGGTGACGGCGCGAATCGGTGCGGGCATCTGGTCGATGGGAAAGGCGAAGCCCGAGAGCATGTTGGTCGGCAGCAGGGTAACGAGGATGGTGATCACGCTCGCCCCGAGCTGATTGGGGATCGCCACCGAGATCATAAAGCCGATCCCGAGGACGACGACCAGGAACAGGGCCGTCGCCACGAACAGGGTGGCCAGGGTCCCGCGGAAGGGAACTTGGAACCACCCGATGCCGATCCCCACGCACAGCGCGGCGTCGATGAGCCCGATCACAAAGTACGGTATCAGTTTGCCGATCATGATCTCCCGTGCCGTCACCGGGGTCGACACCAGTTGTTCCATCGTGCCGCGTTCCCACTCGCGTGCGATGGTCAGCGACGAGAGCAGCGCGCCGAC
>DATKMS010000309.1:0-5183 GCA_035541735.1 Candidatus Margulisiibacteriota bacterium | reverse complement strand
CTGGTTGCCGGCGTTCTCTGGTGGTTCAAATTCGAGAAACACCCGCCGCAGGCTGCACTGGTGGCTCCGCTCGTCGCACTCGGCCGCAAGACGCCGATCGACATCGACGTCCGCAGCGATGCGCCCGGCCTGCGTGCCATCAGCGTCCGCCTGCAAGCCGGCGGCAACAGCTACGACTTGCTCAGCGAGACCTACCCGAAATCCAGCTGGCGGGGCAGCGGGCTGACCGCGAAGCGCATCCATGTCGAACCGGATCTGTTGGCGCTCAAGGTCCCGGAAGGGCCGGTGACGCTCGAGGTGCGAGCCGATACGTACGCGTGGCACCCCTTTGGTGCGTCGCCTGCACCACGCCTCACCGTGCCGGCCACGCTCGACCTGACGCCGCCGCGCATCGAGTTGCTCACCACACAACACAATGTCCGCCTTGGAGGTGTCGAACTGGCCGTCTTCCGCCAATCGCCGGATACCGTGCGCAGCGGCATCGAAGTCGACAAGTACTTCTTCCCGGCAATGACCGGCTACTTTGCCGACAGCGCCGTTGCGCTGGCGTTCTTCGCCATTCCGCAGGACCTCAACGCGGACGTGCGGCCGAAACTCATTGCCAGTGATGCGGCGGGCAACCAGCGCGAAATCGCCGTGCCGGTCAGCATCAAGCCGCGCACCTTCGCCGACCGTACGCTGGCCATCGACGACACATTTCTCGCCCGCAAGGTGCCGGAGATCGAAGAGGCGAGCGGCTTGCCGATCGCGGCCGATCTCGTGCAGGGCTATCTGTACATCAACGGCGAGTTGCGCCGCCAGAACGAAGCGCGCATCCTCGAGCTGACGAAGGCCGCGACGCCGGTGTGGTCGTCGAGCGCTTTCCATCGGCAGTCGAACGCCGCGCCGCTGAGCGCTTTCGCCGACCGCCGAACGTACACGTACAGGGGCCAGCCCATCGATCACCAGACACACCTTGGGTACGACCTGGCCTCGTTGAAGCTGAGCCCGGTCGAAGCGGCGCAAGCCGGGAAGGTGGTCCTTGCACAGAACCTGGGCATCTACGGCAATGCGGTGATTCTCGATCATGGCCTCGGAATCTATTCACTGTACGGTCACCTCAGTTCATTTACCGTGAAGGAGGGGGATCAGGTCACGGCTGGGCAAACTCTCGGACAGACAGGCGAGACGGGCCTCGCCGGTGGTGATCACCTGCATTTCTCGATAATGTTGCACGGCGTCCACGTCGATCCGGTAGAGTGGTGGGACCCGCACTGGCTGCATGATCACGTGACACCCAAGCTGACCATGTTCCCGCGCGCGACGACCGCGGAAACGGAACACACGAATGAGCAAGCCAAACCGTGACTCACAGCTGCGCCTCGGCGAGCAGCGGCTGCATGAGTGGGGGCTGCCCGCAGACGCTGGCCGCGACGCGCTGCGCGGCGTCATGGGCCGGGAGGCGCCTGCCGACCTGGCGATCGCGGCGCGCCTCGGCGCACATGCCGACCCGGCGAGTGTCGCGCTCCTGCAAGCCCTCGAGGCCACGAGCACGGACAAGCTGGTCCGCAAGGAGATCAAACGCTCCCTCTACCGGCTGGAACAACGCGGAGTGCCGATACCGTCGGCGCCGGCACCGCCCCCGGCGCCGGTCATCGCGGCGCCCGCGCTGGAGGGCTATCTCTCCGCGGTCGATGGCCGTGGCGACCAGCTGGTGTGGTTGACCAAGCCACACCCCGGTGGCTTGGCGCATCTGTTTGCCGTGATCAATGACCCGGAGGGGTTGCGCGAAGTCAACCTGTTCGAAACCACACGCAAGGCGCTGCGCGCGTCGTGCGAGGAGTTGCTGCGCAAGCACGAGTTGCGGATGATCGAGGCGGATTGGCGCTACTGCGATTTCCTCATCGACCGCGCCTTTCGCTGGGCGGCAGCGCACGGCCAGGCGGGCGGGGGTGACTATCCCGGGATGCGGGCCAAACTGATCAAGGCACCGGTCAGCGAGATGCAACCGCTCATCTTCGCGCACGTCGACGTCGCCGCTGTGCGCAGCAATCCGCAAGTGCTCGCGGCCTCGGCCGAGCTGCTCGAGGAGAAGGAGTTCCGCACGTGGTTCTTCGACCAGGAGACCCTCAAGCCGTACCTGGATGAGGCGCAGCGCATCAAAGACAGCCCGCTGCTGCTCAACCCGGCGCAGCAGCAGGAGCGTTTCCGCGCCCTCACCGAGCGCGCGATCGAAGAGTTGTTCGGCGGCGCCCGCCGCCTCAGCTGGGTGCGGCGGTTCGAGGAAATGGCGTACTTCTTCCACGCCACTGCAAGGAGCGAGGCGGCGCTGCAGGCACTCGCCGCGGCGTTGGCCTTGGATGCTAGCGCACACGGTGGCCGTGACATTCCGGTTTGCGAGCAGCTCGCGCGCGCCAGCCTCTTCGCGTTCCTGCAGGTGGAGGAGCAGCGCGAGCAAGAGGAAGTGCGCAGCTCATTGGTCCTCACCCCGCAGCAAGCCGCCCGCGAGATGCAACAGCGCCGACGGCCATGATGAGAAAAGCGACGGCCCTGGAGTTGGGGAACTCCAAGGCCGTCTAGACGCAGAGGGCGCACGGATGTTTGGGGGGCTGGTTATCCGCGAACGCCCGAGTTGTCTGACGCATCGTGTATCAAGCCTAGAGATTTCGTCAATATGGTGCGGGCTCGATTTGCGACGCGAACGTAGAAATCATCACGTACCGCCGTCTTTTGGTGTAGTTATCCCTTGACGCCCCGCCTGCTCGACGTGTTAAGCGGGTGCCAGCGCTTCGATGAAGGATGGCCTGCATGAAGATCGACCTGCTCTATGAGATGGAGATGCTCAAGCCGTGGCACGAGCGCAGTGAGTATGACTGCTACTGGCAGGCGCTGGGCCAGGCGCAGCTGGCGGACACCGTGGGCTTCGACACGCTGTGGGAGGTCGAGCACCACTTCCTCACCGAGTTCTCCCATTCGTCGGCGCCCGAGGTCTTCCTGGCGGCGGTGGCGGCGCGTACCCAGCGCCTGCGCATCGGCCACGGAGTCGTGTTGCTGCCGCACCCGTTCAACCATCCCATCCGGGTCGCCGAGCGGGCCGCGGTACTCGACATCATGAGCAACGGACGACTGGAGTTCGGCACGGGTCGCTCGAGCCTCTACGAGCAGCAAGCCTTCGGTATCCACTTCGAGGAAAGCCGGTCCATGTGGCAGGAAGCGTTGGAGGTCATCCCGCGCATGTGGACCGAGGATCCGTTCCCCGCCTACAGCGGCAAGCACTTCACCATTCCGGAACGCTCGGTCATCCCGAAGCCGATCCAGAAGCCACACCCGCCGTTGTGGGTGGCGGCCACGAGTCCCGACAGCTGGCAGATTGCGGGGCAGCTCGGCATCGGGGCGCTGGGATTGACGTTGTTCCTGACGGTTGGCGAGGTCGCCGAGCAGATCCGCACCTACAAGCAGGCGATCAAGCAGGCACGGCCGGTGGGCAGGTTCGTCAACGATCAGGTCGGTGCCTTCACCATCGTGCACTGCGCCGAGACCGACGAGCAAGCCCGCGCCAACGGCGGGCACGACGCGGCGTTGTGGTACATGCGCTACGCGTTCCAGGTGCTGGCGGCGAGAGGGCGCGACGCGCAGAAGATCGGTCCCTACGAAGAGTTCCGCAAGGCGCACCCGATCATCGGCAAGGTCGTCGACAACACCGTCACCTTCGAGGAACTCGATGCGGAGGACATGGTCATCGTCGGTGACCCCGACAAATGCGTGCGCAAGTTGGAGAAGTACCAAGCCGCCGGCATCGACCGCATCCTCTGCCTCATGCAAGCCGGCCGCATCCCGCACGAAGCGGTGATGAATTCGCTCCGGCTCTTCGGCAAGCACGTGATTCCGCACTTCGCTGGACAATGAGCCCCAAGCTCGAAGCGGCACGCCAGAGAAGGCGGTGCTGGCTTGCTGCCTTTGACTTTCAACGTGCGACGGTTGCGGCGCGAATTTCACCGATCCGCTGCGCAATCTCCTCCGGCGTCCACTGAGTGTTGCGTGTGCGGACCGGTGCGCCGATGGCGGTGCGGACGACAGAGATCTCTCCGCGTGCCACACGGAACACTTCGCCGGTGATCGCTGCGGCGGCGTCCGACGCCAGGAAGACGACCAACGGCGCGACGGCTGCCGGGTCGAGATTCGGGTCGCTGTCGCCGGCGAGGAACTGTTCGGACATCGGCGTGCGCGCCAACGGGGAGATTGCGTTGCAGGTGATGCCGTACTCTTTGCCCTCCACCGCGGTCACGCCAGTCAGGCTGATGATACCGCCCTTGGCTGCAGCGTAGTTGGCGGTGCCGGCGGAATGGCCCGAGTAGGCACGGCCAGAGGTGGTGTTGATGACGCGTCCGCTGCCGCGGGTGCGCATGACGCGCAGCGCCTCACGGATGCACAGGAAGGTGCCGCGCAGGTGGACGGCAAGCACGGCGTCGAAGTCGTCGTCACTCATCTCGACGATCGGCCGGCTGCGCACGATGCCGGCGTTGTTCACCAGAATGTCCAGTCGACCAAACGCGCCGAGCGTCTCAGCCACCAGGCGCCGTACGCCGCCAGCATCGGCGACGGACTCGACGATCCCGAGCGCACGCCCGCCTTGCGCCCGAATTTCTTCCACCACCGCGCCTGCGCTGCCGACCGCGGTGCCGATGTCGTTCACCACCACGGCGGCTCCAACCTGCGCCAGGGCGACGGCGTAGGCGCGACCGAGGCCGCCGGCGGCGCCGGTCACGATGGCGACCTTCCCCTCTATGCTGCAGGTCATACAGAACCCATTGCTGCTCTCCGTCAAATGTGCAACTAGAGCGCGCAGAGGGAGTCCGAGCATGTCGATGGAAAGCCTGCTGTCACGTGAGTTTCTGCGAGTCGTGGAAGATGCCGCGGTCGCCGCGGCGCGTACCATGGGGCAGGGGGCGCGCAAGCATTCGGACGCGGTGGCGGTCGAGGCGATGCGCAAAGCCATGGACGCGCTGCCGATGCGCGGTACCGTGGTGATCGGCGAAGGCGAGCGCGACGAGGCGCCCATGCTGTACATCGGTGAGCAGGTGGGACGTAGTCAAGCCGCGGATCCCGAGGTCAGCATTGCGGTCGACCCGCTCGAAGGCACCAACCTGTGTGCGACCGGATCGCCCGGCGCGATCGCGGTGCTGGCAGCCTCGAATCGCGGCGGG
>DATKMS010000308.1:0-29828 GCA_035541735.1 Candidatus Margulisiibacteriota bacterium | reverse complement strand
CTTCCAGCGCCGACGGCACATCGCCGGGGGCCGCGCCGTGAGCCTCGACGACATCGAGCACGAAATCCTGCGCGGTACCTTTGCGGAACCGCGTATCCACTTCGCCATCAACTGCGGCTCCAACGGCTGCCCGCCGCTGCGGCCTGCAGCCTACGAAGGTAGCGGTTTGCGCGAGACGCTGCGCGCCGCCACCGAGCAGTTCCTCGGCAGCGAGTGGAACTGCCGGGTCGATCACGCCGCGCGGCGCATCTTCATTTCGCGCATCTTCAAGATGTATGCGGAAGACTTTGCGGGCAAGCAGGGCTCCGTCCACGCGTATCGCCGTGGCGTGCTACGCTTCGTCGCGCAACACACCGGCTTGCCGTCCGACGACATCGCCGACTACGACGTCGTCTACAACATCTACGACTGGGGGCTAAACGACGCCAACCGCCAGCCGCACCTGGGACCAATTCTCTTCCACGAGCCCGTTGAGCACTATGCCGAAGGCGATACCGAACTGCGCGAGCTGCATCTCTACGAAGGCAACCTCTGCAACCGCACGTGCTCGTGGTGTACGATCAACGGATCGCCGGACGGTTGGTATCAGAACTACTCGCACGCCGTGCTGGATCAGGCGCTCGCCACGGTCGCCATCGACGGCAACATCAAGTTCTACGGCGGTGAGCCGACGCTGCACGCCAAGGCGATCATCGACGCCATGGGGTACCTGCGCGAGCGCGGCTTTCGCGGCTTGTTCACGATCTTTTCAAATGGCGTGAAGGCGGATCCGCTGATCGAGATCCTTGAAAGCGACGTGCGCAGCGAGGCGGTGCTGAACTATTCCATCTATCACGGCCGCGACGCGGCACCGCTACCGCCACATGCCAAGCAGCGGCTCGAGGACTGGGCGCACGCCAACCCGAACCGCATCTTTCAAGGTTACAAGGTCCTCTTCCATGCGGGCGCCGGCGCCCAGGCAGTGTACGACCGCGACCGCGAGGCCGACTTCCACGGCCTGGGCACTGGCTGCGTCCGCTGCTTCCCAGTGCTGACCAGCCGCGGCCGCTTCCACGCCTGTCCGTTCGCCGTGGAGATCGACGCACCGCACTACGACCTCGGCTGCGCCGGCAGCGATCCGCAGGGCGTCTTTCGCAACTACCGCACCTTTCGCAAGTGGATCGACGAGGTTCTCGACCCGCGGGCGCGCCAACACGGCGTCAGCAGCTGCGAGATGTGTCACCGGCACCTCGGCGAGCTGCCGATCCCTCGATACGAACGGTAGGATCACTTCACGGTGAACCTTTCCCGCAAATCCACGTAATACAGTCAGCGAAGGAGGACTTGGATGGAGGGCATGAAGCCGTGTCCCTACTGTGGAGAAGAGATCCGCGTCGCAGCCGTCCGCTGCCGCTATTGTCGCAGCCGCCTCAGCTTGTTCGACACTGCGAGCTGGCACCGCAGCCATCCCGGCGCGCGGCTGGCCGGGGTGTGCGCGGCCTTGGCGTACGCACTGGCGGTTCCCGTGGCGGCAGTACGTCTGGCGTTTGTGGTGTTGAGCTTCTTCCATCTTCTCGGGCTGTTCCTGTACAGCGGGCTCTGGTTGATCATTCCCCAGCGGCCGGGGGAGCCGTCGTTGCTGGAGCGGGCGCTGTGGCGCGCCCTCGATCTGGCTGCGACGCTGAGCGGCCGGCACAACCAGCCGCCCTCGCCACCGAGGCCCTGGGAGCATCCTGCCGCCTAGTCGTGCTATGCGGAGGGAATGGCCTCGGACGAGGACCTCGTCGGCCGCCTGGCGGACGGAGATGAGCAAGCCCTGCGCGAGCTGTTACGCCGCTACGAACGCCCGCTCTCGCACTTCATCTACCGCCACACAAGCGGCCGCGACGTCGAGGATCTTTATCAAGAGACCTGGCTGCGCGTCGTCCAACACGCCGCACGCTTCGATCGCAGCCGGCGTTTCTCGACCTGGCTCTTCCACATCGCCGTCAACCGCTGCCGCGACTGGCATCGCCGCCGGCCACCGGAACCGATCGAGCTGCCGCAAGGCTCCGGCTCCGATGACCTCCCAGCCGCCGAGACGCGTCTCGATGCCCAGCGTCTACTCGCCATGCTGCCGGAGCCACAACGTGAGGTCGTGCTGCTGCGCTACTATCAGGATCTGACGGAGGACGAAGTGGCGCAGATTCTCGACTGCCCCAAGGGCACGGTGAAGAGCCGGCTCCACAATGCGCTGGCACGTCTGGCTGCGACCGTCAGAGGACAGGAGCACTGAGTGCTATGGATCCTGTGGACCGTCGCGCGCGTTTGACCGCGCACAGTGCCGGATGCCCCGAGTGTCGCGAGGCGCCATTGCCACTCGATCACCTCGCCAGTCTCCTGGAGGATACACGCCCCGACATCGATGCTGCGACCTTGTCCCGCCACGCGTTTGCGCGCCTGCAGCCGGAGCTGCAGCGGCGTGCCGTGCTGATCGGATGGCGGCGCGTCGCCGTCGGCGTGCTGCTGGCGCTGCTGCCGTTGCCGTTCGTGTTGGCGTACAACGCCTACTTCTTACGGCTGGTATATGGCTACCTCAGCGCTCTGCTGCCAGCGACGATCGCCGCCTACCTGGTTCTCAGCTACGCGGCCTCGCTGCTGCTGCTCTTTGCTGCAACCTATGCTGCGATCCCGGTGCTGCTCGTCGGGCGCCGCAGCCGGGCTGCCGCACTTCCATGAGGATGGCATGAAGCAGTGTCCGTTTTGTGCCGAAGACATTCAGGACCGGGCGGTGAAGTGCCGCTACTGCGGCAGCCTGCTCGAAGGCTCGGCTTTGACCCGCACCTGGTACCGCTCGCGTCGTGGCAAGATGATCGCCGGGGTCTGCGCCGGCCTGGCCGAGCAGTTCGGGATCTCGGTCACGGCACTCCGCCTGGCGGCGGTGCTGCTGACACTGCTGGGCGCCGGCTGGGGCATCATTGTGTATATCGTCCTGTGGGTCATCATGCCGTACCGCGATGAAGTGGAACCAGACGGTAACCAGTAACCAGTAACCAGTCATCAGTATGAAGAACGGGAGTTTGGCTTGCTGCTGCGTACCGATCACTGATTACTGATCACTCTCTTCGCATGGCCGCTCATCTCGATCTGCCCTCCGACCATCCGCACGTCGCGGTCGTCACCCTTGACCACCCGGCACAGGCCAACGCGCTCGATCCGCCGACCCTGCGTGAACTGGCGGCGGCGTGGCGGCGGATCGCCGATGACGACGGCATACGCTGTGCTGTGCTGACAGGTGCCGGGGACCGCGTTTTCTGCGCCGGCATGGATATGAAGACAACGATTCCGGCGGCGCAGCGCCTGGCGCGCGGCGAACGGGTCGACGAAGAGACCTTCGAGGGTTTGCGCAGCGTCTCGACCGCACTGCTGGCCGGCTTCGATCTGGGCACGCCGCTCGTGTGCGCCATCAACGGCCACGCCCGCGCCGGCGGCTTCGATCTCATGCTGGCTTCGGAGGTCCGTTACGCCGTACCGCACGCGACCTTCGCCCTCGAAGAAGTGGCGCTCGGATTGTACCCCACCGGCAACGCGACCGTACTCTTGCCGCGACAGATCCCCTGGGTGCATGCGCATGAATTGTTGCTGACGGCGCGGCCGATCACGGCGCAGCGGGCGTTGGAGATCGGCCTCATCAACGGCGTCGTCGCACCCGATCAGCTCATGCCGATGGCGCTGACTACGGCCGATGCCATCGCCGCCAACGCGCCACTCGCCGTACGCGAGACACGTCGCGGGGTGCGCGAGATTCTGCACCTGTCGCTGGAGGAGGCCTACCGGCGCCAAGAAGAGATTGGCCGGCCGTTGCGGCGCAGCGAGGACGCCCGGGAGGCGCAACGCGCATTCGTCGAAAAGCGGCGTCCCGTCTGGCGCGGCAACTAGAGCCCGCGGGCGCGAGCGCCTAGTTCAACTCGATTGTCATCGGCACGTCATCACGCTGCAACATCTCGCAGCTATACTCGGCGTGCCTTGGTGAGGTTTGGCCCAATCCCCGGTGAACCATCCCCGGTAGCGACGTGCAATTGCACGCGTGCACTCGGATTGCCGGGCTGTTGTGTGCTATACGTAGGATGTCGGGAGGCTGTGGTGGGGTGGTGAGACAGGGCATGCGCATCGCTGCAATTGACGTCGGCAGCAACTCCATTCACATGGTCGTTGCGCAAGTCGAATCGGATGGCCGCTTTCGGGTACTCGATCGCGCCAAGGAAATGGTGCGCCTCGGCCACCGCACGTTGACCAACGGCCGCCTCTCGGCGGAAGCCATGAACAACGGCATTCGCACGCTGTCGGCGTTCCGCACGCTGGCCGAACGGCAGGGCGTGCTCCGCTTCAAGGCCGTGGCCACCAGCGCCGTCCGCGAGGCGTCCAACGGTGGCGATTTCATCCAGAGGGTGAAGGACGACGTTGGGCTGCGGCTGAAGGTCATCCCCGGGCGCGAGGAAGCCCGCTTGATCTACCTCGGCGTCCGCCACGCCATCGATCTGCGGGGCGAGTCGACCCTCCTCGTCGACGCCGGCGGCGGCAGCGTCGAGTTCATCCTCAGCGAAGATGATAAGCCGGTCGCGTTGGACAGCGTCAAGATCGGCGTCGCCCGCTTGAGCGAGAAGTTTCTGGCCAACGATCCGCCCAGTGCGCGGGACCTTGACAACCTCGAGTCCTACCTGAGCGAGCAGCTCGATCCCATTCTGCGCCCGATCGCCAAGCGCGATGTGCGCCGCGTCATCGGCACCTCGGGCACGATGCTCAACCTCATCTCCATCGCCGGGAACCTCCGCGGCAATCCGCCGGACGGACACCTGAACAACTTCGCGGTCACGGCCGAGGAGATCACCCGGGTGCGGCGGCTGCTCACCAAGGCCGATCGCGGCGAACGCCTGAAGGTGAAGGGCCTCGATGCCAAGCGCGTTGACACCATCGTGGCGGGCGCATACCTGGCCGACTTCGTCATGCAGGAAGTGGGCGCCAAGGAAATGATCGCCTGCACGTGGGCCTTGCGCGAAGGTGTCATGCTCGACTTCATCGCCCGGCACCGCAAGGGGATCGAGGAAATCGAGCGCTTCGCCGACCCGCGCCGCCGCAGCATCAACCGTTTTGCCCGCCACCTCGGCGCCGCCGAAGGCGACGCCGGCGAGCACGGCCGCCACGTGGCGCGGCTCGCATTGCGCCTTTTCGATCAATTGCAAGGCGACCTGGGTCTCAACGCCGAAGCGCGCGAATGGCTCGAGTTTGCTGCCATGCTGCACGACATCGGCCATCACATCGACCACAAGAACCACCAGCGCCACTCGTACTACCTGATCACCAACGGCGAACTGCTGGGGTTCCGGCGCGAAGAGGTGGAAATCATCGGCCAGACCGCGCGCTATCATCGCAAGGCCGTCCCGAAGGATTCCGACGAAGAGTTCCGGGCGCTGTCGAGCAACGACCGCCAGACCGTGCGCGCCTTGAGTGCCCTGCTGCGCATCGCGGACGGTCTGGACCGCAGCCACTACGGCGTGGTGCATGACGTGACGGTGGCGCGGCGCGGCGACCGCGTCACCTTGCAACTGGCCACCGCCGGCGAGGACGTGGAATTGGAGGTGTGGGAAGCGCGTGGGCGTGCAGAGTTGCTCGAAAAACTACTCGGCCGTGACATCGACTTTCGAGTAGTTGCCTGACCTCGGCGCCCCCTGATATAGCGGGCGCGCAGTACCATGACCGAGAGCCGCGTCCCTTCGGAGGTCGAAGCCAAGCTGTTGCTGCCGGAGGGCGGTGACCTGCGAGCTGTAGCACGCCTTCCGCAACTCGGACGTTACCGCATACAGCCGCGTGACGTCGCACGGCTGCACTCGGTGTATCTGGACACGGACAACCTGGCGCTCGCACACCACGGCGTCGCCCTGCGCGTGCGCCGGCAGGCTGG
This sequence comes from Candidatus Margulisiibacteriota bacterium, assembly GCA_035541735.1. Classification (GTDB taxonomy): domain Bacteria; phylum Desulfobacterota; class Binatia; order HRBIN30; family HRBIN30; genus DATKMS01. The sequence goes on along the minus strand of DATKMS010000308.1, from coordinate 23,911 downwards.
GCATTGGGAAGCCACGGTCAAGTGGGCGGGCACGGTGAGTGGCGACGTGCACGAACGCCCCGAGTTGACCGTCCCCTTGCCGCGTGCGCCGCGGACACCCTTCATCCCCCCACCGGGACCGCTTGCGATACACCTGGCCGCCCTGCTTGCTGGCCGACCGGTAAACCCGATTTTGATCAGCGACACCACGCGGCGGCGCCTCGATCTCCTTCCCGCGCCGGGCGCTGCACAGACAGAACCAATCGCCGAGTTGGCGCTCGACCGGGTGCGCTTGCGCGGCCCCCGAGATGGCGCGGCGGTCACGTATCACGAGGTGGAGATCGAGCAACGACAGGGCACGCGTCGTGATGTTGCCGGCGTTGCCCGCCTGTTGCGGCAGCGGTTCGCGCTCCTGCCGTCGACTCAATCAAAATTCGCTCGCGGCCTGGCGCTTCTCTACGGGAACACACGCTTCGGTCCGACGGTGGCCGCCGTGCAGCCCCAGAACACGCTCGAAGAAGCGGCACGGAAAATCATCGGCCTGCATCTGCGGCGGTTGCGGGAGCACGATCCCGGAACTCGCCTGGGTGAGGATGCCGAAGCCCTGCACGACATGCGTGTCGCCTGTCGCCGCCTGCGCGCTGCTGTCCACGCCCTGGAGGAGGGCATCCCGGCACGGCTCCACCGTTACCTCGCTGACGAACTGGAGTGGCTCGGCCAGGCGCTCGGCAGCGTGCGTGACCTGGATGTACAACTGGAACTCTTGACGCGATACGACACGCCGCCGCCCCCCGATCCTGGGGGCGGCATCGCCGGCTTGCGTACCTACATGGAGACCGAGCGTGCCCAGCGCCGCAGCGAGATGCTCAAGGTTCTCGACTCCGAGCGCTACTTCCGCCTGCTGGTGCGCTTGGAAGACTTCGCCCGGGGCCGCGGGCGCGCACAACGCGGCAACGGGGAACCCCCGTCCGTCGCCGCGGTCGGCCGCAAGGCGATCAAGAAGGCCTTCCGCCGCTTGCTCAAGCGCGGCCGCGCCATTGACGCTGCGCCGACGGATCAAGATTTGCACACCCTCCGCATCCGCGCCAAGCGGCTGCGCTACCTGCTCGAGTTCCTGCGCGAGTTGATCGGGAAGCCGGGACGCCGGCTCATCAAGGACCTCGTACGCCTGCAGGACCTCCTGGGCAGCCATCATGACGGCGTCGTTGCCGCGGGGTTCATCCGCCGCTATGTCGAAGGCCCGGGGGCGCAAGCGAGCGCCGAGGCCTTCCTCGCGCTCGGTGCCTTCATGGGCGAACAGCGCCGCCTCGCCGAGGTGGCGCGCGGCGACTTTCAAAAGGCCTGGGCGCGCTTCTCGCGCCGGCGTACGCTCAAGGACCTTGACGCGGTCTTGGAGCATCTGCTGGTCACACCCGTGGAAGCAGCGGCGGCGCCGCCGGTGCAGCCAGCAGCGACAGGAGACTCATGACCAGCACCCTGTACCTCGTGCGCCACGGCATTGCAGAGTTGCCTTCCGGTGACACGCCCGACGGCGAACGGGCACTCACCGCCGCCGGGACGCGCAAGATGATGCGCGCAGCGCTGGGCTTGAAGCGCCTCGGCATCGTGCCTGACGTCGTGCTTTCAAGCCCGCTGCGGCGCGCGCAAGAAACCGCTGCACTGCTCGCCAGTACGCTCGCCCCGGATCTCGCGGTCGAGCCTTACGAACCCCTGGCGCCAGGTACGGCGCCTGCCGACTTGCTGCGCGGTCTGCGTTCCTACCGCGCAGCCGCGCACCTCGTATTGGCCGGCCATCAGCCCGACCTCGGCGAACTCGCCTCGCACCTGCTCACCGGATCCGCCAGCCTGGCGCCCCTGCCCTTCAAGAAAGGAGCGGTGGCCGCGATTGAGGTGGCGTCTTTGCCGCCCCGTGCTGCCGGCGTGTTGCGCTGGTTTCTCACCCCGAAGCAGCTACGCACGATCGGGCAGGTCCGCAGTCGCTAAGGGCGCCACCCGCACGCTGGTGAAACGGCGCAGCTGGACCTGCCCCGCCGGGGCGCCGCGTGGCTTGTGCACATCGGCACAGCGGGCAATGTGGACTGTCACGCGCTTTGCATTGCGTGCCTTGGAGTAGCGCGCCGCCAGCGCCGCCGCAAAATGCTGCGTCTCCCGCGGCAAGCGGTCCACGCCGTCGGGGTTGCGGACGACCACGTGTGAACCCGATTCGGCCGCGACATGCATCCAAACGTCGTGCGGGGCACCGAGCTTTATCGTCAAGACATCGTTGTCGCTGGCGGTGCGCCCGACCAGCACGACGAAGCCGTCCGGCGACACGAAGCGGCGCGCCACCGACCTGCCCTGCCAGATCCCCGCGTCGGCATCCGTCGGCAGTTGCTCCCGCCGTCGGGTCTCAGATCCCATTCTCGCACTCAGGACTCAGCACCCAGCACTGATCACATCTCCGGGCGGCGAATCACGAACTCCGAGACGATGTCGTAGCGATAGCCGCAATCGGGATCGGGCAACTCCATGTCGCGCGGCGACTGCTCGTACCAGGGATAACCACGACAGACGAGCGGACGCTCCGCGTACGCCATGCACCGGCCGTCGGCTGCCAGCTGATCACACGAGTAGAGATGTGCATCGGCCGGCAAGCGGCTGGTGTAGAATGGATTGCGCTGCATGGCCTCGGCGCGGGTGAGCGGATGCCAGTGCTTCGCGGCGAAAATCGTGTCGGACGGAATACCGAGCACGCTGGTGATCGCCGCCATCGACTGTACCTCCTCTGGGGATTGCTCCAGCGTCAGCACGCGGCAGCAGGCGCCACACTGGTTGCAGAGGCTCATGGGGAATAAAACGTAAAACGTGAAACGTAAGGGAAAGCAAGGCCACGAGCGCGCTTACGTCTTACGTTTTACGCCCTACGTCGCCTCCCCTTCACGGCCTGTAGTACGACCCCAGCAGCACGAACATCTCGTCTTCCGTCGTCACTCCGCCGGTCAGTGGACACGCGTCGCAGAACCCGTCGCCGGCACCGGGGGTGGAGTCGCATGAAGCATCGCGCTGTTTCTGGGTGAGGCCAGTGCACGCGGCTCCCAGCTTGCCCGACACGCAATTCGTCGCCGGGTTGCACGGCCCGCCGAATCCACCCAGGGGAGTCCCGGGAGAAGTGGACCTGCGCTTGACCGTCGACGGGTCAGTGAAGCCGTTGTCGTACAGTGCGCAATACGTCAGCGCACGGTTCGCGTCGGCTCCGCTGAACGCGAGCGGTGGGTCGAAGCGCAGCACCGTGGGATCATTGTAGATGAGGCTGGTGTACAGCAAGCCGTCGCCGGCAGCCCCTGCGTTCTGATCGACGCACGCTCCGTCGGGGCACATGTCGGGGCTCAGGGGCGAACACACCTGCCCTGCGCGTGCGCCTCCCGAGCAATTGAATGAGCCGCGGAAGATGCGGAAGCGCTTGCCGCGCTGATGCATGTGCGAGCTGAGGGAGAAGAGCTGCGCACCGTCTTCGACGACATGCACGTTGCAGATCTCCTGCTGCTGGAACGGCGGGACGTGCATGCCGAATACGTCGGAGACGTCGAGGATGTCCTTTTCTGGATAGCGTTGATCGACCGGTGGCGCGAAAATGAAATTCACCCACGCCTCGATCTTTCCCGGCTGGTCCGCGAGGTTGAAGGCGTGCGAGTTCCACATGATGACGCCCTTGATGGGGATTTCAGCAAAGACCCCGTCGGGATAGACGCTCCGGGAGACCGTCTCCTGCACGCCGCCGAAGTTCAGCAGGGAGTTGATGTTGACCTGCGCATCGGGTGGGCCGAAGCCGATGCAGGCGACGCTCTTCACCGGGATCGTCGCACACTCTCCACCGTCACCGCAGGCGCCAGGCTGCGTCGGACTGCACGCGGCGCCTGCCTGCGGCCCGCCGCGGCAGGTGTATGTGCCCCAGGCTGGATCGTCCGGCACATACTCGCCCGTGTAGAACTGGGTGACGAGGTGGTGGCTCAACGGATTTTGCGTCGTCTCCTCGCGGTTGAAGCGCAGCCTCGTACCGTCGGCACTGCGGAACGCCGGCGGCACCTGATCCGTGAAGTCATAGTACGCCGCGAAGCAGACCTCCGACTCGCTGTTACCGGGCAACACCCACGGTGCCATGTGGAGCTGGACACCGGTCCCGGCGGCGGGCACGGCGGGCGGCCGAATCTGGATGGGTTCCGGACGCGGCAGGCAGGCATCGAGCAACTCGCCGGTGCCGCCCACGACCGCGGTCTCGGGCGCGCCGGAATAGATCCACAAGCGCACTGCTTCGAGCTTCTTCTCGCTGAGCGGCGGCAGGCCGAGCGGCATCGGGCTGCCCGGCACGCCCGGGCCCTGCAGCGTGGCGGCGGCGAGCTTCAGCCACAGCAGGCTGCGATCCTCGTCGCCGGGCTCCACCCGCTTGAGCGTGCTGGCGTGCGACGGCGCGTCAACCAGGTTCGCGTACGAGTTGCCGCGACGCAGGTCGAGTCCACCCTGACGGGCGCTGCCGTGGCAGAGATCGTTGGTGCAGCCGTGGTTCTCGAAGACGGCCTGCTGGATCAGGGCGAAGGTGCTGGCGAAGACCTGGCAGTTGTTCTTGGTGCAATTGTTGTGGCGAGCGTCGCTGTCGTAGCTGTTGCCGTCGTCGCACGCTTCGCCGGTCTCCTGTATGCCGTTGCCGCAGACGGGAGCCGGACAGGTGATCGCCGCCTGCCCGTACGCGGCGCCGACGACGCAGTCGGCCCGTTGCTGCATTTCATCGAGGAAGGTATCGAGGCTGCGGCCGTACACCTGGGTGAAGCTGGCGGCGTCGCAGGTCGCGAGCAGCCGCTGTTTGGCGGCATCGTGTGCCCGCTGGAGGCGCTGCGCAGCGCGGTTGAGCAGCTCGATCTTCCGCGACGGTGGCAGATCCTTTGCGACGATAGTATCCAGCCCATGCCGGTGCAGGCGCGTCGCCAACCACATCAGGCGCTCGCCTTCCCGCGCCGCTGACACACGCCTGCGCGCTCGCATCGACGGAGCCGACCGAGCCGCCGACCATGACCGGACCATACGTGGCAGACACCAGGGCTGTCTCCGCATCGCTGCACGCACTGGTCGCATCCAGCTGCGCTTCTTGCAGGTTGTTGAACTGCAGCGCCTGGGCATCCTGATCCGTACAGAGCCGGGCGACCAGATCGGTGATGTGCTGGCGCGCGGCTTGCGCTGCCGCGTCGATGGTACTGGTGTCGCATGCTTGGCCATCGATCTGGGCGCTCATGCAGGCGCTGCGGGCCGCCACGACCGCCGTCGCGCACACCTCAGCTGCCTTCGAAATGACGCGTTGGCAGCGCGCCGCCGCCGATCCGAAACCACCGTAAAATGCCAGTTCAGCACGATTGTTGTGGGCGTACGCAGGGAGAGCAAATAGTGCGACGCAGATGCCTACCGTGGAGATCGGCAATCGAGTTGCTGCTCGTAGCCCGCCGCGCATACGCGCCTCCCGTGTTGTAGGTACGCCGCGGAGCGTACCCCACCCCGCTACCTCCCCGCTACGCCGAGGCAAGGCCAGAGACGAATTGTCTCCGCACCGTCAGCGCGCTAGGCTCCGCCACCGCAGCTACAGGATCCCACTATGGCTAAGATCGCCTTGATCGGCGCGGGCAGCGTCGTGTTTGCCAAGAATCTCATCGGCGACATCCTCAGCTTTCCGGAACTGGCCGCCTGCCATATCGCCTTGATGGACATCGACGCCGAGCGGCTGCGGGTGACGCAGCGCATGACCGAGAAGGTGGCCGTCGCCCTGAACCGCCAGCCCACGATCACCGCGCACACCGAGCGGCTCGCCGCGCTCGGCAGCGCGGACTACGTCATCAATACGATTCAGGTGGGCGGCTATCGCCCGTCGACGGTCATCGACTTCGAGGTGCCGAAGCGGCATCGGTTGCGGCAGACCATCGCCGACACTCTCGGCGTCGGCGGCATCATGCGCGCGTTGCGTACCATTCCGGTGCTGCGCGACCTGTGCCGCGACATGGAAGAGGTCTGTCCGGATGCCTGGCTGCTGAACTACACCAACCCGATGGCCATGAACTGCTGGGCGCTGTCGCGCCTCACGCCAATCCGCACCGTTGGGCTGTGCCACAGCGTCCAGGGCACGGCGATGCAGCTGGCTGACGACATCCGCGTCCCCTACGGCGAGATCACCTACCTCGCCGCCGGCATCAACCACATGGCCTTCTACCTGCGCTTCGAGCGCAACGGAGAAGATCTCTATCCGCTCATCCGCAAGGTCGTCACCGATGGCCGCGTGCCCGACAACAACCGCGTGCGCTACGAGATGCTGATGCGGCTCGGCTACTTCGTCACCGAATCGAGCGAACACTTCGCCGAGTACACCCCCTATTTCATCCGGCGCGACCGCCCCGATCTCATCGAACGCTACAACGTGCCGCTCGACGAATACATCAGCCGCTGCGAGTTCATGGACAAGTTCTGGGGCGACATGAAGACCTTCTTCGAAGGCAGCGAGCCGATCACCGACGTCGAGCGCAGCCACGAGTACGGTGCGCGCATCATCCACAGCATCGAGACCGGTGAGCCACGCGTCATCTATGGAAACGTGCCGAACCAGGGGCTGATCACCAATTTGCAGCCGGGCTGCTGCGTCGAGGTCCCGTGCGTGGTCAACGGTAATGGCATTCAACCAACCCGTGTCGGCAACCTGCCGCCGCAGCTCGCCGCGTTGATCATGACGAATGTGAATGTCCAGTCGCTGACCGTTGAAGCGGCGCTCACCGGCAAACGCGAGCACGTCTACCACGCCGCCATGTTGGATCCGCACACGGCCGCCGAGCTGACGCTCGACGAGATCTGGACGCTGGTCGACGACATGATCGCCGCGCACGCTGACATGCTACCTGCTTTGCGCTGACACGAGCGCTGCACTTTTTCCTTGCACGACCTCAGCTTCCTGGAGACAATTCTTGTAGAGGTACTCATTTGTGACCCGGCATCAGCTACGCGCCGGGGCCTTCGTCCAGGCCGTGGTGCTGTGGGCGTCAACCGCCGCAGCCGGCACTGACCCGTACACCGACAGCTACGCACAAGCGCATACCTTGTCTGTCGCGCGGCCATCCCGCGCCGTGCTCGAGCTGTTCCATTTCCAAGACAAGCGTGTGGCGCCGCAAGCTGACGCCAGGCTGTTGCGGGAACCGCGCAGTCGGCTCTACCTGGAGGTTGATGGCGCCGGTTCGCAAGCCCGAGACTGGTTGCACACTGCCGGCTTCGCGCTCTTCGAACAACGCGATGGCGAGGGGCGCCGTAGCTATCAGGTAATGTCGGGAGCGGTCGCCGACGACTGGCCGACAATACAGCTGCATGCGCGCGTCGGCGGCCCGCAGCTGTCGGCGGGCCTGAACCCGCGTCGCGAGGTCCCGGCCCTGGGTTTCACCGTCCCGAGCGCGAGCTACACCCTGGAACTCGAGGGTCTCAAGGACCGCAGGCTCGGCACCGCACTGATGGCCCGCATGCGCTGGAGTGACGCGCAGCAGCGCCTGCAGTGCGCCATTGCTCTGCCGGTCGCCGTCAGCGGCACCCCCTCAGTCGGCGTCCTGCTGCAACTGCGCATCGCTCTGGACGAGTAACTCACGGCTGTGACAGCGCCCCGCCGTGCGACCATGCTGTCAGCTCGCCGTAGAGCGCTCCGATGAAGACCTCGCTGCGGACGCGCACCAGCGTGTGCGGCGGCGTGTCGGTCACCCACAAAGTGAGATGCCTTACGCGCGTATCGGGACCGGCCTGATCGACGCGCCAGATCACCGGTTCGATGCGCGCGGCGGAGAAGCGACCGGCCGGTACATTGATGGTCTCGGACGCGTAGCGGCGCATCTCGATGCGGTAGCGCGCTTCACCGGTGAAGACGTTGTACGTGTGGCTGGCGCCAACCGCGGGCAATGCCTGGCGCACCCGCAGGATTGCAGCCATCGGATCCAGGACGCTGGCGTCGTTCACTTCGATGAGGCGGTAGCGCCATGGCCGGGCGTAGCGACCGGTGAGCAGCCCCTCACTGTCTGCCTCGACCTGCGTCAACTCGGGCTTGCCGTTGATGCGCCGATCGAAGGTGAAGTGGCGCGGTCGCAGCGTACCGGCGTCGATGTCCGCCCAGCTTTGCGCGCGCAAGCTCCAGAACAGATCGACGAACCGATTGGTGCGCAGTTCGACCCACACCCACGTGATCGACGGCTCCTGCGCCAGGTGCTCCGTGAACCTGACCGTCGCCTGCGCCGCGGGAATGCCGTTCCACGTGACGCGGTAGCGGTAACTCTCGTCTCCCACAGCAAGGTTGGCAGCGGCGCTGGGGGAGACGGCCAGGAGCGCTGTGAGCAGCCCGATCACCAGGTGCTCGATGGCGTTCATACAAGGTGTGCGCTTTACACGCACGGTAGAGCAGCGCAATAGGAGCGTGCAAGGCAGAAGCGCGCCCTCCTCCCCTAGCCTTCGCGGCCCCGGTCACTGTATATGTGTGGCCGCACTCTGAGAGGCCATCCGCGCATGACCGTGCTCACGGCTCACAAGATTCTCATCGCCAGCGCAGTGATGATGTTTGTGCTGTACTCCGCGTGGGAGCTGCACAACTACACCGGCGGCGACGCGCCGGCACTGCTGCGCAGCATCCTCGCCGGGGCGGCCGCGGTCGGCCTTGCCCTCTACCTGCGTTGGGTGTGGATCCACCGGCCGGGCGATGGGCCACGTCGATGAAGCGCGAGGCGTGGCAGCCGCCCCTCGGCCTGCACATCGTCATCGCGTGGCTGTGGATTTCCACCGGGTTGAACCTGCTCTACTGGCTTATTTTCTTCACCAGCGGTGCGTTGCGGATTAGTCAGGACGCCGTCTATGCCGGCTTTGAGGCCGCCTTTCCTGCTGCCGACGCCTGGCTCGCCGTGGCCTCGATCGCCTGTGCCGAAGGCCTGCGGCGGCGCCGCAGTTGGGCGGTGCTCTACGGGATCGCCGCCGGCAGCGCCTTCGTCTACCTCGGTCTCATGGACACCCTCTACAATCTCGAGCACGCCGCGTATCTGCACCTGACGAATGAGATGATCCCCGAGATCGTCATCAACGTCACCTGCTTCGTCTTCGGTCCGTTTCTCATGTGGTACGTGTGGCGACAGCGGCGCTGGCTGGGAGCGTAGCCCGGACCAGCAACGCCTGCCCGAGCAGCGCCGCGCACAGCACCGGGTACAACGCCATACCCGCAACGAGTCCGGCGCCTTCGGCCACTGCGGACATTGTCCACGGGATGACGATGCCGCCGAGGCCGGCACCGGCAATCATCACGCTGGTGACCCCTGCAGTGTCATGTGGGTGCGAGCGGCCCCCGAGGGCGATGACGGCGGGGAAGATGCCCGAGAACGCCAAACCGGTCAACCCGGCGCCGATCACCGCACCGATCGGCGACTCGACGATGAGCACGCTGCACGAGGCGACGGCGGCACCCAGTGTCAGTCCGGTGAGCAGCTTCTCTTCACGAATGCGGTGCGACAGCACGCTCAGCGCGATGCGGCCCGCCGCCAAGCCGAGCCAATATACCGACAGGGCGTTGCCCGCGTAGGTGAGCGTCACCCCGCGCACCGTCACCATATACTTGGTCAGCCAACCGCCGATACCGACCTCCGTTCCCACGTACACGCCGAGCATCGACGCGCACAGGAGTGCGGTACGCGACCGTAGCGCACGGTGCGCGGCACCGGCGGCCGGCTGTGTTGGCACGATACCGTGGACATCGAAGAGCCCCCACCCAAGCGCGACGCTGGCAGTGGCAGCCGCGGCGGCAAAAAAGGTGAGGCGCCAGGACACCCCGCCAGCGACCGCATGCGCAGCGAGGACCGGCGTCACGAACGATCCGACACCGAAAAACAGGTGCGCCAGGTTCAGTAGATTCGCGCGCCGCTCGCCGCCGACGACGATCAGCAAGGAGTTGGTGCCGACTTCCATGATCCCGAACCCCAGACCGCTCACCAGCATCATGGCCGCACCGCCGCTCCAGGTCGAGATGAGTCCGAAGCCCGCAAAGCCAGCCGCCGACGTCGCCATGCCGGCCGCGAGAACGGCGCGCATCCCGTACGTTGCAATCAAGCGTCCCGCCGCCAGCACCGCCAGCAGATAGCCGACGGGTTGTAGTGCGAGCATCGAGCCCGCCTCGACCAGACGGATCGCGAAGCGTTCGAGCAGCAACGGCAGCAATGTTCCCGGCAGAGTCAAGCAGCCGCCGAGGATGGCGAACGAGGCTGCGGACAGTGCCACGGCGCGCCGCGTAAATTGTGCCGGTGGTTGGATCATCGTCCGCTGCTTGTACCGGGCTCCGCGGATCAGTTCCATGGCGCCATGCGCCTTGGGCCAGCAGCTGGGTCCGACCAGGTCGCCCTGCGAAAGCTAAAGGAAGGCAACCCCAGGTTACGATGCACAACGCCTTCGGTGAAGGACAATGCAACGACCAGCCTGAGGCGGCGCGGCGCATTGATTCCCGCGCCCAAACGCCCTAGCCTACGCTCCGCGCATGGAACCTCCCGTTCGACTTGCGGTGCTGCTGTCCGGCAGCGGGACGACCTTACAGAATCTTCTCGATCGCATCGCGGACGGCCGGCTGGCGGCGCGTGTTGCGGTGGTGCTGGCGTCCCGCACCGACGCGGGCGGCTTGGAGCGCGCCCGCCGTGCGGGCATCCCTGCGGTTGCCGTTCCGCGGAAGGAGTTTTCCGATGTGGACCGTTTCAACGACGCGCTGCACGCGGAGCTCGAACACCATGCGTTCGACTTGATCGTGTTGGCGGGATTCCTCTCGCCATTCCAGTTGCGCAACCGCTACGCCGGACGGGTCATGAACATCCACCCCGCGTTGATCCCGGCGTTCTGCGGCAAAGGCCTTTACGGCGAGAAGGTGCACCGCGCCGTGCTGGAAGCGGGTGTGAAGGTGAGCGGCTGCACGGTGCACTTCGCCGACGAGCAGTATGACCACGGCCCGATCGTCCTGCAGGGGACCGTTCCGGTACTCGATGACGATACCCCGAAGACGCTGGCCGCACGCGTGCACGGCGTCGAAAATGAACTGTACCCGCAAGCGATTCGCCTGTGGGCCCAAGGTCGCTTGGAGGTGGTTGGCCGGCGCGTCAGGATCCGCCCAGAGGCGTGAGCCTCACGATTCGGCGGGTGCGGCTGCTTTCGGCGGTTCCTTACGAGGAGGTTTTGCCACCGGTTTCTTCTTCACGCCGGGGGCCAGCACGACTCCCATCAAGCGTCCTTCCATGCGCGGCGTGCCTTCCACGGTCGCCACGTCTTGGAGCGCTTCACAGACGCGCATCAGCTTCTGGCGTCCGAGGTCTTGATAGGCCATCTCACGTCCGCGGAACCGCAAGGCGAACTTCACTCGGTCGCCTTCCGCCAGGAACTCGCGGGCTTTCTGGATCTGGCGTTCGAGATCGCCCACGTCCGTACGATAGCCGAGCCGCAGTTCCTTGACGGTGGTGGTGGTTTGCTTGCGCCGTGCCTCGGCTTCCTTCTTGTGCTGCTGATACTTGAACTTTCCGTAGTCGAGAATGCGGCAGACCGGCGGCTGCGCCGCCGGCGCGACCTCGACGAGATCGAGTTGCGCCTCTTCGGCGCGGCGGAGTGCTTCGTCAATCGGAACAACCCCAAACTGTGTCCCGTCGGAGCCGATCAATCGAACCTGTGGAACCCGTATATGACGATTGATGCGATGTGCATCAGGGGGTGGGGGAACAAACCGTGGGCCTCGTCCGCGAAATGCCAAATGACCTCCTCTCTTCTGTTCCGTTCTACAAACCGCCGATACCTTACACCGCTCCACCATCAGAGACAATGGTCGGTGCCTCCGCTGCCCAGCGGCGCACGACCTCGTACAGGACGACGGCGGTCGCCACGGAGGCATTGAGCGATTCCACCGTACCGCGCATCGGGATCGAAACAGCGAAGTCGCAGTGTTTGGCCACCAACGGGCGCATGCCGGTCTCTCCGCCGACCACCACCACCACGCGCTGCGGGGGCGCAAACGTATACAGATCGGTGCCGCCATGAGCAACGAGGCCAACCGTCCAGTAGCCAGCCGCTTTGAGTTGCTGCAGGGCGCGCGCCGCATTGGTCACACGGCAGACGGGGAGTGCGGCAGCGGCACCGGCGGCGGCGACCTCGACGGTCGCGGTGACCCCGACGGAGCTGTCCCTGGGAATGAGCACCGCGCCCGCCCCGACGGCGTTCGCGGTGCGCAGAATCGCCCCCAAGTTGTGCGGGTCCTGGATCTGGTCGGCGAGGACGAGCAACCGCGGAGTTGCTTCGATGAGGCGATCGATTTCGGCGTAGGCAAAGGGCGCAGCGGTAGCCACGATGCCCTGATGGCGCGGCGTACCGGCCATGCGGTTCAGCGTCTCGTCACTGCATGGCTCGTGCGGCACCTGCGCCTGGGTTGCCAACGCCAGGATTGCCGCCACCCGGCTGGGGAAGCGTGCGGTGTAGGAAATGCGGCGCAGTTGTTCGGGATGGGTCTGTAGCCATGTCAGCACAGCGTGTGTCCCATAGATGCAGCGGTCGCGCGCAACCGGCGTGCGGGCCGGATTTACAAGGTTTCTGCGTTTCACTACCATTCCGTCCTAGTGCGCATCGTCAACCGCTACATCTTGCGGGAGATTCTCGTTCCCTTTGGCCTCGGTCTCGCAGTCTTCACCCTGATCCTCCTGATCGCACGCATTCTCAAGCTGGTCGAGATGGTGGTCAATCGCGGCGTGCCCCTGCTCGAGGTCCTCAAGCTTTTCTCGTACATCCTACCTGCGTTTCTTGAAGTCACCGTGCCTATGGCACTGCTGCTGGCAGTCATGGTGGCCTTCGGGCGGTTGTCGTCCGACAGCGAGATCGTCGCGCTGAAAGCATCAGGCGTCAGTCTGTATCAGCTCACGCGTCCAGTCGCGCTGTTCGCCGTGGTCATCTATCTTATTGCGTTGCTTTTGTCGCTGTATGCACGGCCGTGGGGAAACTCGCTGCTACGCAACGCGCTCTATGACATTGCCAAGACGCGGGCCAGCGCTGGGATCAAGGAAAAGATCTTCAACGACGACTTCTCGGGTCTCGTCATCTACGTCGATCGCATCGAACCTCCAGGCAACACCCTGCGCGGCATCCTGATCTCCGACACGCGTGACCCGACGCAGCACAACACCGTGTTCGCCGAGGTTGGCTTGCTGGTACCCGACGAGGCACTGCACATGCTCGCTCTGCGCTTGCTGAGCGGCACCATCCACGCGTTCTACCCGCAGGATCGCAGCTATCATCGCACCGAGTTCAGCATCTACGACATCAGCCTCGACCTCAACACGGCGCTCGCCAAGCTGCAGCCGCGCGAGAAAGACCCAAGTGAAATGACGGTCCCGGAGTTGCGGACGGCGATGGCCGCCAAGCAGCTTGCCGGGCAACCGGCGTACACCGAGGCGGTGGAGGTCCAGCGCAAGTTCTCCATTCCGTTTGCCTGCTTGGCGTTTGCTGCGATTGCCGTCCCGCTCGGTATCCGCTCGTCGCGTTCGGCGCGCTCACGCGGTTTTACCGTCAGCTTGCTGATCATCTTCGGCTACTATGTGCTGCTGTCGATGGGCGAGAGCTTGGGCGAGCGCGGAGTCGTCGCCGCCCCGCTGGCGCTGTGGATCCCAAACATCCTCCTCACCAGCCTGGCAGTGTTGCTCTTCGCGCGCGCTGCGCGCGAGCGCGAACTGTGGCCGTTCGGCAGCCTACGCACCTGGGCCTTGGCGTTGCGGCTACGGCTGGAGGCGCTGGCAGGAACGAAAGCGACCTAAAGTCATGGCGCGCACCCGTTGGACACCCGCATTCGTCACCAGCGGCTACCTCATCCGCGAGTTCCTCGGCATCTTCGTGCCGATCGTGGCGGCCTTCGTGCTGATGTACGTGGTGGTCGATTTCTTCGACCGGCTCTCCATCCTGCTGAAAAGCCATGCGCCCGGTATGGCCGCGCTGCGCTACTTTCTCTTCAAGATCCCCCTGATGCTCACGCAGATCATGCCGCCGGCGGTATTGACCGCCATGCTCGTGAGTCTCGGCATGCTGTCGCGGCGCAATGAGATCATCGCCTTGCGCGCCTCCGGTGTCAGCTTGTACCAGACAGCAGTGCCGTTGCTCGGCCTGGCGGCGCTCATCAGTGCGGGCACGCTCGCCTGGAATGAAACCGTGGTGCCCTATTGTACGCGGGAGTATCAGTACGTGAACAACGTCGAGATCCGGAAGCGCGAGCTGCGGGGCATCCTCAGTGATCGCGAGATCTGGTACCACGGCGCCGACGGCTTCTACAACATCGATCACATTGACACCCACCGGCAGACCCTGTTTGGCGTGACCATTTTCAAGACCGACAGCCGGTTCGATTTGCATACGATCGTACAGATCGCTTCGGCGCAATGGACCCCCGCTGGATGGCTGGCCACTGATGCGGTGGCGCGTACGATCGGCGACGACGGTACGGTCACCACCGAACGCCTCGATCCGCACCAGCCTCTGATGCACGAGACCCTGCGCGACTTCCTTGAAGTCCACCGCGAGCCGGAGGAGCTGAGCTACGCGGCGCTGCGGCGCCTCATCGAGGACCTGACGCGCAAGGGCATCGATGCGTCGAACTATCTGGTGGACTTGAATATGAAGCTGGCGGTGCCGTTCGCTAGCTTCGTGCTGGCGTGCGTGGCCGTGCCTCTGGCGGGGCGTGTGCAGCGCCACCCGAGCGTGGCGGCCATTCTGCTGGCCGGGCTGATCATCGGTTTCGCCTACTGGGTGATCCTTGCCCTCACCAACTCGCTCGGGCAGAGCGGTGTGCTGCCTGCTGTAGTTGCTGCGTGGGCCTCGAATGTCGTGTTCTTCTTATTGGGCGTCGCGTTGTTTCTCAGCGGTGAGTGAGGGCGACCCGCGAGAACAACTGACTTGCGCACGCCTGGAGCAGGCGGGGGCACCCGCACCTCAAACCCCGTGCCTGCACGAGGTTGTCGGGCAGCCGCCGGGGGCTACCTACCGGGTCCTGTCGGACCGGGAAGTCTTCAGTGACCCAATGGGGAGCGGGCGATAGAAACGACGCCGGCCGCGTGCCTAGCGCTTCGAGTATTGTGGCTGCTTGCGGGCCTTGTGGCGACCGTATTTCTTGCGCTCGACTTTGGTGACGCGGAATCTCGGTCATTTTCGCCGTGTGCCGCACCCCATGTCGTTTCGGCACGCGCAGCATCGATTGCGTCCTCGCGCCCACTCAATTCTCGGGGCAAAATGGCGTCCGCAAGGTCTCACATAGGTCCTAAACAAGGATCTTGTCACGTTGGTCTCAGTACTTCGGATGGTGAAACCACGGACAGCCCGGCGAGGTTTCCGCCACATGGAGCATCCTCCGCCGTGGACGGCCAGAAGCATCGCTTAGTAGACTGTGAACTATGGCCATCCATCTCGCCAAGGAAATCGAAGCCGAGATAAATGCCAAGCTGCGCTCCGGACGGTATCGTTCCGCCAACGCCGTCATTCGCGACGGGCTAGCGCTCATCGAGGCCAGAGAGGCACTGCGCCAGGCCGTGCGCGACGGCGAAGCCCAGCTCGCGCGCGGCAGGTCGTCACTCGCTCGCAGTCTCGCCGGCGTATGAAGAGACTTGCGGCGTCGTTCCAGAACGATCGATGCGGGAGGCGTATGTCCTCTCGCCGCTCGCCCAGTCCGACCGGGAAGAAATCTTTTGCAGGATCGCCGCGGACGACTTCGATACGGCGGTGCGTGTGGACGGGGAGCTTGAGCGGGTTCTCTTCCGGCGAACCGACTTGCTCCCGCGCCGTTTTCGTGTCTGGCCTTTCTACTCCTACCTCGTGATCTACAAACCAGAAACGTCACCGCTTGAGATCGTTCGCATCTGGCACAGTGCGCAGCGTCTTCCGCAGCTTATCTGAGTTCAGCAGCGTTTCCCAACGCGTGCCCGTGAGATCGCATGCCGAAACCGCAAGCTTCCCGGACCCGAGGTCCGATGCCTGCGGTCGGTTTTTTCACAACACGTCGGGACAACCGTCCGACTTGGCAAACTCGGCTGAGTCGGCCCTACGTCCCCATGTCGTTTCGGGACGCGGTCGACATGCCGGCGCGTTACTATCCTGCGCACGGCCCCGAGCTCATCGTCGAGCTTTGGGAAGAGGGCAAGGGCTTCACCCTGGGGCTGTGTTACGAAGCTGAGTACCCCCTGCAGGACGGATCGATCGAGGCGCTGAGGGTGGGGTTGGGCCGCTATGAACGAGACTCCTTCTTGGACCCGTACTATTGGCTCCTGGGTCCTTTGGAGCACTTCACCAGAGCCGAACCAGCTGCCGTAGCAAGGCGTGGTTGTTGAAGCGCGTTAGCCCGCAGATTCCTGCAGCATAGCACGTCGAGACTGTGCTTGAGGATCGGCCGCCCAAGCTGTTGATTCCTGAGCCGTACTGGCGGTACAGAAGGCATATTTCGAGGGGGTGCTATGCCGCGAGAACCTGCGGGGTTTGCCGATTTCATTCGGGAGTCCAATTGTAGTTCGGCTGGACCTGCGACCTGTGCTAGAGGATGAGCATGGCTCAGCTGATGGATCGAATTACCGTCAACCCGCGGCAATGTGGTGGGCGTCCGTGCATTCGCGGCATGCGGATTCGCGTATCCGATGTCCTGGAGCTGCTTGCTTCGGGCATGACGCCGAAGCAGATCGTCAGGGAGCATCCCGATCTTGAACTCGACGACGTCTATGCCTGTTTGCGGTTTGCGAGCAGCCGCGTCAGCCATGCCGTGGTCGTCCCGTGATCCTCTGGGTGGATGCCCACATCTCTCCGAAGCTTTGTCCGTGGATTCGCAGGCAGTTCGCCTTGGATGCAGTGCACGTTCGCAACCTGGGCCTTCGAGAGGCGGAAGACCCGGAGATCTTCGACAGGGCTCGCGAGGCGCAGGTAGTGGTCTTCACGAAGGACGAGGATTTCGTCGATCTCGTAGGCCGGCTCGGCTCCCCGCCACAGGTGTTGTGGCTCCGATGTGGGAATATGTCGAACGCCCGCCTCTGGACAATCCTTTCGCGTGCACTCCCAGATGCGATCGAACTCCTTGGGCGGGGCGAGCCGGTGGTGGAGATCACCCTGCCAAAGCGCGAGCGTGGAGGCCGAACAAGGCGCTCCACCCGACCGCGGCCGCGAGGCCGTTCGGGCAAGCGAGCGGCACCATGTTCTGGCCGCGGCGGGTGAGCGCCAAGCCGTTAGGCACTCACATCGACCTGCGAGGCGAACAATGACAGCGTATAGGAACTTTGTGTCCGACTTCCCTCAAAGGTGTCGTCAGATCCTCGACGCCAACGAAAAACCGACCACGCTCTCGGGACGAGAGGTCACCCTCAGTCTCGCCATCGCGTCCGCCGCGCTGATAATCCCATTCGAAAGGCTTTGCCCTTCGAGTGCAGATCACGTCGCTCCGGATCGGAACAAGGAGTGGGTCGGAGAACTCGGCCGCCTTCTCAATGAGCCGTTCCTGAAATGGGTTGGATCAGATTCTTGGCGTCAGATCCAGCCGACTTCTGCTCGCAGCATCCAAGGCCAGAACGTCGAGCAGTGGCTGGATCCCAATGCCATAAGCCCTCTCTCCGATGACCGGAGAGTTGGTTCCGTGTTGACGGTGTTTCGCAACTCCCTCGCACACGGGAACTTGTACACGCGGTCGGGCAATGGAAGCGCGATTCAGGAACTGATCTTCCTCAGCAAGCGACGCGACGACCGATCAACGCAGCCCTGTCCATCCTGCGGTGGGCGAACTCCTCGGCTGATCGACGAGTATGAAGGCGTCATCGCCACGCCGAGAGACTTCGTGACTCTTTTGAGAGTCTGGGTAGACTTTCTTGCGCGCTTGCGGCTTTCGGAAGACCCGGTCCAGGAGGGCTACTTCGGCATTCCCGTGGTCGCCCAATAGGACGTTGGAGCTGTCGACCGCCATTGCGTCTGCGAACTACGCCAGCGGCCCGCGACGGTTTGACCGGTTCCGTACCGGTGCATACAGTGTCGCCGTGAAGCATGAAGTATGAATGGGATCCGGCCAAGGCGAAAACGAACCTTCGTAAACACGGCGTCGAGTTCGCCGACGCCGTCACGGTATTCGCCGATCCCCTGGCAGCCACCAGAGCTGACGACGATCCCGACGAGGAGCGATTTGTCACGCTCGGCCTTGATGCGAGCGGGCAGCTCCTCGTTGTGGTCTACACGTGGCGCGGCTCAGACATTCGCATCGTCTCGGCTCGCAAGGCCACACGTCGCGAGCGACGAGAGTATGAGAGGTGACCGATGAAAGCAGAGTACGACTTTCGGGGCGCGAAACGCGGCGCGATCGACCCGTTGTCTCCAGGGAAGACCCGCATTGCAATCCCGCTCGACGATGAGATCCTGAGATGGTTCAAGGACGCGGTGAACGCTGCCGGGGGTGGCAACTACCAAACTCTCATCAACAACGCGTTGCGCGAGTATGTCCATCGCCAGCGCGAGCCGCTGGAAGACATCGTCCGCCGGGTGCTCCGCGAAGAGTTTCCGAGGTTGCGTGCGGTGCCTAACAAGCCGTTCGAGCGGACGCCAAAAAAACGGCGCCGCTCAACGGCATAGCGTTGAACTGATATGGAACGACCCTTGTCAACAGTCGGGCGCTTGTTCATGGAACATCTCCTGGGCCGTTGTTCGGCATGATGGTTACCCTGTCCGCTTCATCGATCGTCGATCCTGGGGCATCTGTGCGCGTCGGATTTTCCGCCGTGGCCGGGCTTTCGCACGATGGAGCGGCGGGGAGCAGTTCTCCACATGCTGACGCGCAGAGCGAGGGGCGGCGGGTGCGGGCCCCCCCCGAGGCCCGCGGCGGAGTGGGGAGCGTTCTTCGAGGCACCCGGCCGCCTCCAGCATGTGGAGAACTGCTGGTGGGGCGGCGTTGTGGTGCCGAACGCGACGGAGGTCACAGGGCGCTTCGACGACGAGTCACTCTGATAGACGCAGGTTACGCCGATCGCTCGGCGCAGAGCTGCATGACCGTACTGCGTCGGGAAGGGGCGCGGTCTAAGGGCGCGGGTCCGGACAAGGGTGCCATCCTGCCGCATAGTTCAACTCGCGCGTTTTCCTGTTCGTGCCTGTGACATCCGCCGGTCCATGCTCACAGTGCGGGGCTCAGCTCTCGTGTCTCTCTGGTGCTACTGGGCTGCGGCGCGGGTTAGCGGTTGCTGATGCTGGTGCAGCAGGGCCGCCCAGATGAAGCCGCTGAGTTCGCGCGCCGCTGCGACCACGGCTTGAGCCGGTCGCTTGCCGCGCCCGGTCAGATGGCGCTGCCGCCGATACAGACGCTGCTGGGCTTTATCCGCGATCGCAACCACCGCCGCCGGTTGTCCCTGGCGCCGTTGTTTGAGGGCGACGCCCAGGCGCGGCGGGTGCCGATAATGCCAGCTGGCTTCGATCAGGAGGCGGCGCGCGTGCGAGTTGCCGGCTTTGGTGATGGCTCCGCGGCGCGGCCGCTCCGAGCTGGAGTGCTCGCTGGGCACCAACCCCAGGTAGGCCATCAACTCGCGAGGCGAGGCAAAGCGCTCGATGCCGTGCAATTCGGCCACCAGCGACAACGCGGTGACCGTATCGATGCCGCGAAAGCATCGCAGCCACCCTACCGGGGTGGCGAAGGGCGCCGTCTCTGCTGTGGCCTGCATGCGCTGCTCCAAGGTGTGGATCCGCTCTTCGACCTGCTCGATGGCCAAGAGGTAATCGTCGAAGGCCGCTTGATCGCTGGGGTGCTCAAACTTCACGGTGCGCAGCCACTTGCGATGCGTCTGCGTCCACGCCTTCTTGCCGCCGCCGTACACGATCCCACGCCGCAGCAGCAACTTGCCCAGCCGATGGCGGCAGCGCAGCTGATCCTGCTTGGCGTCCTCACGCGCCCGGCACAGATCGCGCACCGCTTCTTGCTCCGGCGTGGGCGCCTGCACTGCGGTTAGCAGCCCAGCGCGCAGCAACTCCGCCAGTTTGCGGGCATCGCGCCGATCGGTCTTGATCCGCTCGCCCGGCTTGCGCGGAATCAACGCCGGCGCGATCACCTCGCAGATCACCGGCCCCTCCGCCTCGATCTGACGCTGCAGAGCGTACCCGCACGGCCCCGCTTCATAGCAGCAGCGCACTTCGCGGCCGTCCGCCTCGCGCACCAACTTCTTCACCAACCGACGGATCGCCGCCGGCTTGTTCTCCACGACCCATTCCTGTGGTCTCGTCTCGTGCCCGACGAGCACCGCCACGTTGATCGCTTTCTTGTGTGCATCCAACCCTACCCACGTGATACCTTTCGTCATGACCGGCTCCTTTCGTATGCGGCTCTGGCGCCCTGTTGCGCTAACCCGCGGAATGCGTGGACTCTGCACCAGCGGGTAACCGCTTGGAATGCCCACGACGTTACGATCGTGAGCCGGTCGTTCCATATGGTCTAAACCGCTGCGCGGTGGGTGTGTCTCGCGTAGCGCTCTGCTGATTTCGCCTAGCTCTATTTCCCGCGCACATCGGTGTGAAGTTCGCCGCGTTGGCGGTGCACAATGACCTCCATCACACACCGCGGCCGTGACCGGCCCGGTCATGGCCGCCAAAGGAGGTCATCATGGGCGAGCGACGTGATCGGATGGTGCGGGACATGGATGTGCGCCACTTTTCCGGGCGCACGGTGGAGGCCTACCTGGCCGGGGTGAAGGGTCTGGCGAAGTTCTACATGCGAGCGCCGGACCAGCTCAGCGACGACGAAGTGCAGCGTTACCTGCTGCATCTGCGCGAGGAGCGGCGGCTGTCGAGTAGTAGCTGCAACCAGATCCGCTGTGCGCTCAAGTTCTTCTACGAGGTGACGGTGCGCCGCCCACAGCCGTCGCTGACGGTACCGCCGATGCGCCAAGCGCAGAAGCTCCCCGACATCCTGAGTCGGGAAGAGGTGGGCCGCATCATCGCGGCGACGCGCAGCCGGCGCGAGCGCGTGTTGCTGCTGGCCACCTACGGGGGCGGCCTGCGCGTCAGCGAAGTGGTGGCGTTGCGCCCCACCGACCTCGACGTGGAACGCGCGGTCATCCGGGTTGAGCAAGGCAAGGGCAAGAAAGACCGCTACACGGTGCTCGCCGAGTGCTTGGTGCGCGAGGTGACGCACTACTACACCGTGTATGGGCGTCCGGCGCACTGGGTGTTTCCGCAGCGCGCCGATACGACGCGCCACATGGACGCGTCATCGGCGCAGAAGATCTACACCACCGCCAAGCGCCGGGCGGGCATTGAGAAGGTCGGCGGGATTCATTCGATGCGCCACGCGTTCGCCACCCACAGCCTGGAAGCGCGTCGATCTGCCCACCCTGGGCCGCATGCTCGGGCACACGAGCGTCACGACCACGATGCGCTATCTGCACACCACCACCAAGCGGGTGGCAGCGCAGACCTCGCCCCTGGACCGGCTGCTGCTCACGCCGCCGCCCGAGTTGTAGGCGCGCGTGCTCCTCGCGTCGCCCGTGGTGGCGGCGGGCGTAGACACCTCCACCCCACGTGCGGCCTACGAGGTCGCGGACGTCGTGCGCACCTACGGCGCCGCGTTCCTGCGCACGCATCCCACCTCACACGCCCAGCGTCGGGTGCTGCGTGCCATCGCCCGCTGTCGCACCGCGCTGCTCGGCGGCCATGTCGCGGGCTGTGACCGGTGTGGCTACCGCCGCATCGCTTACAACTCGTGTGGCAATCGGCATTGTCCCAAATGTCTGGCCGCCCACGCGGCCCGCTGGCTGGCCGCCGAGCAGGCGATGCTGCTGCCCGTCCCCTACTTCCATGTCGTCTTCACGCTGCCGCATGCGCTCAATGCCCTGGTGCGGGTGAACCGCCGCCGGCTCTACGCGCTACTGTTCCGCGCCGCCGCCGCGACGTTGCGCACTTTCCCCTCGCCCCCCGCTACCTTGGCGCCGAGCCCGCCGTCACCATGGTGTTGCACACTTGGGGGCAAACGCTCACCGAGCCTGTCCACGTCCACTGTGTGGTCTCGGGCGGCGGGCTGGCGCGCGACGGCAGCGCCTGGATTCCCTTAGAAGAGGCGGCGCCGCCCGTTTCTGTTTCCGGTGGCCGCGCTCTCCGCGGTCTTTCGCGGCAAGTACCTCGCGGGGCTCCGGCGCGCCCGCACCCGTGGCCAGTTACGGTTTGCGGGCGAGAGTGCCGCGCTAGCCGATCCGGCGCACTGGCAGCACCTGCTCGCCGCCCTCGCGTCGCGCGACTGGGTGGTCTACTGCAAGCGGCCGTTTGCCGGACCCGCGCCGGTGCTCACCTACCTCAGCCGCTACACGCACCGGGTGGCCATCGCCAACCGCCGCCTGCTGTCTGTGGGCAACGGCGTGGTGCGCTTTGTCTACCGCGACTACGCCGACCACGAGCGCCTCAAAGAGATGGCCCTGGCCGCCCCGGAATTCTTGCGCCGGTTCCTGCTGCATGTGGTGCCGCGCGGCTTCATGCGCATCCGCCACTATGGCCTCACGGCCAACCGGCATCGCCAGGAGAAATTGCCACGCTGCCGCGAGCTACTCGCTGTCGACCCCGCCGCGCCGCTGAGCACCGACTCGCCACCCACACCCGCCGCGGCAGAGCCCCCTCGCAGCTCCGACTCCTGCGCCACGCTTTGTCCGCACTGTGGCGCCCCGCTGCGCCTCATCGAGATCCTTCCCGTCAGCGGGCACGATCCGCTCGCCCCCGCTTCCCCCGACACGTCATGAACAGAGCCGCTCGCTTCCGCAGCCGCAGCCCCTGTTCTTGCAGCCCCCCAGCCGCGCCGCCGCAGTGTATCCGGCGTGCACGCGCTCCCAGTTCCCATCACCCCGGCACGCGTCGGTGCGGTGGCATTTGCCCCCTCCATGTCCCCACCCCCCACCGCCACCCGAGGTGCCAAGCCCGCCGTTGCTCACGCGCTCCCGTTGCGCCCTACGCCGCAAACGCCATAGAATCCCCATAGCGCAGTGGGGACAATGTCGGTGCGACGCGGTTCAGTTCAACGGGGCCTTTCCGCCATCCGGCCACGAGCGGCTGTGCTCCTCGCACACGTCGTGCGGCCGGATGGCGGAAAAACCCTCTTGCGTTAGGGTTGTCGAGTGGGGCGGCGGCGTGGTTGAGGGAAGGGACCAGATCGCATATCGTGCAGCCATGGCGACGAGCGTCGAAAGGTTGGCTGAGCAAGCCCTGAAACTGCCGAGCGCTTCGCGCGCACGGCTTGCGGATCTCCTGGTCGAGAGCCTTGATGCCGACGAACTTGGGCGCATCGATCGGCTGTGGACCGCAGAAGCGAAGCGCCGGCGGGACGACGTGCGCGCCGGGCGCGTGAAGACGGTTCCCGGCGAGCAGGGTCGTCGGAGGGTACGCGACGCCCTCCGGCGATGAGATATGAATTCCACCCGGAAGCGCTCGCAGAGTATGAGGCGGCTGCTCTCTACTACGCAGAGCGCGATCCGGCCGTGGCACTGCGGTTCGTCGCGGCCGTCGAAGACGCGATCGACCGAATCCTCGATTCCCCGACACGATGGCGTGCGCTCGACGAGGACGTCCGCCGATGCCTCACGCGAGTGTTTCCGTACGGGGTGCTGTACACAATCGAACCGGAATTCGTTCTCATCGTTGCGGTCATGCACTGCAGTCGCGAGCCTGGGTATTGGAAGCGTCGAGTCGCGAAACCCTAACTCGGCCGCTGCACCCGACGGCGCGGCACGAGCACTCCGCTTCACCGCCGCGCCGCGGGTGACCGGCAAGCGTTAGGCCGCGCGACGGGATCGCTTCGGAATGCTGATGGCATCTAGCCGATCGAACGTATCCGGAAAGCGACGGACCAGCAGAATGAGTGCGGCGGCCTGTTCGTTGGGCTGGCTGCGTCCCTGCTCCCATCGTT
>DATKMS010000307.1:0-11925 GCA_035541735.1 Candidatus Margulisiibacteriota bacterium | reverse complement strand
TCCGCCACATCACAGGACCCCGCCACCGCGCGGCACACCGCCCCCGCGTTGCCCGCTGGATGCTGGCAGCTATTGCTACTGCCGTCGCACTGGTCGAGCGTACACGGGTTGGTGTCCGCCGTGCACGCCGTCCCGGCACTCTTCTTCGCGTCGCTCGGACAGGCAGGGCCCGTGCCCGGGCAATTCTCCACCACATCGCACTCCCCGGCCGCCGCGCGACACACCGTACCGCTGGAGGCAAAGCCATCGGGCGGACAGGCGTTGTTCACCCCGTCGCAGCTCTCCGCCAGGTCACACGTCCCCGCTGCAGGCCGACACACCGCCGTGATCTTGGCATCAGCGGGACAGGTCCCGCTGATGCCGGTGCAGACCTCCTGCGGATCGCAGACGCCCGCACTCAACCGGCAAACCGTGCCCGCTGTGACAAAACCACACGCCGCAGAACAGCACGACCCTGAGCTCCCGTTGGCGCCCCCTTGGTCACACGACTCGCCACTCTCGACGATTCCGTTGCCGCAGTCGTGCACCGTCATGAGGGCGCTCGTCTGCGAGGTACTCCCGGCCTGGTTGGCAGCGGTCACGCGGCAACTGTAGGAGCCGGGCTGGCTGGGCGTGAAGGTCGCCGCGGTAGCCCCACCGATGTCGCTCCCGTCCTTTTGCCACTGATAGGCGAACGAGCGTGGCGCCCTGAACAGGAAGGCTCCGAGCAGGTTGGGTGCCCAGCTCCCCTGGCTGCACGTGAGCTGCTGGCCGACGTCGCCTCCGCCGGAAATGGTCGGAGCCCCGGCGGCCGCGGGCGCGCGCAGCAGTGCAGGCAAGTTCGGTCCACCGGTCTCGCCGCCGAAGAGGGTCGAGGCCGTCCCCGAGCCATCCAGCTTCCCGACCCGGATCGTGGTGCCGGTGAAGACAGTCCAGTAGATCTTGCCGCCCGCGGGGTCGAGCGCCACCCCGGCCGAGCCGCCCTCGCTGCCGAACAGGGTCGAGGCCGTCCCCGAGCCATCCAAGTTCCCGGCTCGGACCGCGCCGCCGGCGCCAAAGGTGGTCCAGTAGATCTTGCCGGCCGCGGGGTCGACCGCCACCCCGGCCGGCTGGGCCTCGCTGCCGAACAGGGTCGAAGCGGTGCCGGAGCCGTCCAGGTTCCCGATCCGGACCGAGTCGGTGGACGCCTGATTGACCCAGTAGATCTTGCCGGCCGCGGGGTCGAGCGCTACCCCGGTCGGGTTGTGCTCATTGAACAGGGTCGAGGGGGCCCCCGAGCCGTCCAGGTTCGCGACCCGGATCGTGCTGGAGCTGTAGTTGGCCCAGTAGATCTTGCCGGCTGCGGGGTCGAGCGCCACCCCGCACGGGCCGCCCTCGCCGCCGAAGAGGGTCGAGGCGGTGCCCGAGCCGTCCAGGTTGCCGACCCGGATCGTGCCGGAAAAGTTTGCCCAGTAGATCTTGCCGGCCGCGGGGTCCATCGCCACCCCACACGGGCCCGGGCCGGGCTCGCCGCTGAAGAGGATCGAGGCGGTGCCCGAGCCGTCCAGGTTCCCGAACCGGACCGAGTCCCCGGACTGGTTGGCCCAGTAGATGCGGTCCGCAGCGCTCGCGGTGGTGGCACGCGCGTTCAAGGCCAGCGCAACGAGCAGCAGAAGCAGCGGCGCCAGGCCCCCGCCGGCTAAATGCCGGCCCTGATACAATCGCTTCATCATGACCTCCTCCTTGATGTCTGCCGGTGTGACCGGCCGCCGCACCGGGCCGTTGCGACCCAAACACTTGTTGAGCGTTGTCCCGCGACCTCACCGCCTCGTCTTCACCTGACCCACAGCCCCGGACGGGGTACGGGCGTTCATGACGTTCCAGGCTTCTTCCGGAGCAATCGATGTGCCTAGTCAAGTCCTTTTGAAAGCGGGCGTCACAGTTCCGCCGAATGCTTACGTCGTTTGCGCTCGCAGGAATTGCTCACGCAAACTTCGGAACGTGCTATCCGTAGAAATACCGAGATTCGGACACACATGACAGGATTCAATGTCAAGCATCCGTAGAAATACTGAGCCTCAACGACGCACGTAGGCAGCCCCTGCAGCCCGGCGCCGGTTTTCGCCGTCGGCGTCGACGCGCAGTCTACAGATGGGTGCGGGCAGGTCGTTCGGGACAGGACGGCGGCGGCGAAAAGACAGAGGTCAGCCGGAGCGCCGCCACCGAATGGCGCCTACTCATCCAACGGCACAATTCCACGCCGCAATGCGTAGCGCACCAACTCGGTCTGCGTGTGGAGATTGAGCTTGTGCATCAAGCTGGCGCGGTGGCTTTCGACGGTACGGACGTTGATGAACAGGCGCTCCGCGATCTCGCGGTTGGTAAGCCCCTCGGCCACCAGATGCAGGATCTCGCGCTCCCGCCGGCTCAGTGTTTCGTAGCGATCGAGCGTCGCCCCCGCCGCCTTCTCCAGGTATGCCTCGATACTGCGCGCCGACAGCGGCGGGCTCAGGTAGCGCTTCCCGGCACAGACTTCGCGGACGGCCTGTACCACCTCCTGGGCCTCGGAACCTTTGAGCACATATGCGCTAGCGCCATAGCGCAACGCCTCGACCACGTACGCCTCATTGGCATGCATTGAGAGCACGACGATGCGTACCCGCGGGAGCTCGTGCGCCAGCCGACGAATGATCTCCAACCCATTCAGTCCGGGCATCACCAAGTCGAGCACGAGCACGTCCGGTTGGAGCGCTTTCACTCGCGGGATGACTTCCAACGCGTCGGCTACTTCGCCGACGACCTCAAAATCGGGCTGCGCCTCTACCACCTGACGGATGCCAAGTCGCACTACAGGATGATCATCCGCAAGGATGAGGCGTACTGGCATGGGAGGTTCCGAGTGCCCCGCGCATCATCGGCACGTTACTGCTAGGCACACGCGGGCAGGTTACTGCAGCGCACACGCAGTGAACTATACCGCTGCCGGTTTGCAGCTGTCTATGCGTAGATCTACGGATTTTTCGCCACGGCTCGGCGAAGCCGATGGTACAGCGCGTCGACCACCGAGCAGTCGTCTAGTCGTCCGACGACAGAATGCCGCGGCGCAGCGCGTAGCGCACGAGATCCGCCTGCGTGCGCAATCCCAACTTGCGCACTAGATTGCCACGATGGGTCTCGACGGTGCGGACGCTGATGTGCAGCCGCGCCGCAATCTCCGAGCCGGCGTGGCCCTCGGCGGCCAGGTGCAGGACCTCGCGCTCGCGGCTCGTCAGCGTGTCGTAGGGATCGAGCGGTGCGCCCGTCGCCTTCTCGACGTACATCGCGATGGCCTGCTCCGACAGCGGCGGACTCAGATAGCGCTGGCCGTCGAGAACCGCGCGGATCGAACGGACCAACTCACCTGCCTCTGAGCCCTTGAGCACGTAGCCAGTGGCGCCGTTGCGCAGTGCTTCGCTGACGTAGGCTTCGTTGGCGTGCATCGACAGTACGATGATGCGCGTGTGCGGCGCACTGTGGCTGAGCCGGCGGGTGATCTCCAGCCCGTTCAAACCGGGCATCATCAAATCCAAGACGAGCACGTCCGGTGCCAGCGCTTCGACCTGGGGAATGACGTCCAAGGCGTCGGCCACCTCACCGACGACCGCAAATTCGGGTTCGCCCTCGAGCACATTGCGGATACCGACCCGCACCACCGGGTGGTCATCCGCGAGCATAATCCTTACAGGCATGTGGCTGCCTCAGCGCCCGTGTCGTCACCCCAGCCGTTCAGGGGAAAGTCGGCGCTCACACGCGTTCCTTTCCCCGGTGCGGACTCCACAGTGAAGCGGCCGTTGAGGAGCAGGACACGTTCGCGCATCCCCGCCACGCCACTGCTGGCCGCCCCACCCATCGCCGCCTGCGCATCGAAGCCCCTCCCGGCGTCGACGATCTGCACGCACAGGCTGCTGGCATCGCTCCACGAGCGCACGGTCACTTCCCGGACACCGGCGTGGCGGGTAGCGTTCGTCAGTGCTTCCTGCACGATACGGTAGGCAGCGGTTTCGATCTCCGGGTTGAATCGGCGCTGCAGATCACGGTGCTCGAAGTTCACCTGCACACCCGCTTGCGTCGCGTAGCGCTCAAACAGCCACAGCAGGGCAGGCAACAACCCCAGGTCATCCAACATCGCCGGGCGCAGGTCCAAGGCGAGGTTGCGCACGCGCCCAAGCAGTTCGTCGACCTGGTGCCGCGTTTCATGCAGACGCGTTGGAACATCCTCGATCGACAGGTCTCTGACGGTCTCAAGTGAGAGCTTGAGCGCTGTCAACGCCTGCCCGATCTCATCGTGCAACTCGCGCGCGATGTGCTGCCGCTCCGCCTCCTGCACCTGCAACAAACGCTGCGACAGTGCTTCCAACCGCTCACGTCCGGCCCGGACTTCCTCGAACAGACGGCCCTTCTCCTGCGCCAGCGCCACCATCGCCCCCACCTGCTTGATGACTTCCAACTGCGCCATTGACGGCCCGTCGGGCTGCTGCCAGAGCAGGTTCAGGACACCGAGAACGCGCTCGCGGCCTTGCAACGGCACGCTGAGGCGGGATCGGTAGCCGGCCCCGTGCAACAGGCGTACACCCGGGAGGCTCTGCTCGACCGCCAAATCACGCGCCACATGCGCTTCTCCCTCCAACACGTCCTGCGCCGCCAGGACATCGCCAACACGCAACCGCACTCCGTCGCGCAGGTCGACCCGCGGGTCTTCCAGCGCCACCAGGCGCACCCACTCATCGCCGTCTTCGAACACGAAGAGGCTACTGTAGTCGCAGTGTGCCAGTGCGCGCAGACCCGCCGCCACCGCGGGAAAGGCGGCAGAGGGTTCCACGTGCGCGTTGAGTGCTGCCAGGATGTCGGTCATGATCGCGGCCTCCAATTGGTGCCGTTCGGAGACGTCTTCAAACAGCACCGAGGCACCTTGCTGCGTCGGATACCCATGTAGCAGGTACCAGCGATTGCGGGGTGCGTAGTACGCTTCGATGGAGACCGGGACGCGTTCGGTCATGAGTCGCCGGTATTGCTCGTCGAATGTCGAGCTACGGCCCGTGGGAAACACCTCGAAGAAGCGCTTGCCCAGCAGATCGTCGGCTGAGCGCTCGAACAAACGCAGCGCGCTCGGGTTCACATAGGTGAAGCGCCCCTCCAGATCGAGGGTGTAGAACCCGTCAGTGATCTGCTCCAGGATATCGCGCGTGCGCTGGTTGGCCGCTTCCAGTTCCTCCTCGGCACGCTTGCGGGCAGTGATGTCGATCATCACGCCTTGGCTGAAGCGCCGCTGCCCCGAGTGGTCGGTAATGATCGCCGCTTCGTCGTGGAACCAGTGCAGCGTGCCATCGCGCGCGTACATGCGGTACTCCGATGAGAACGGTGCACCGGTGGCGTGGCTCGTGGCCACCTCGGTCATGACGCGCTGGCGGTCGTCGGGGTGCAGCTGCCGATTCCACAGATCCGGATCGCGGGTCCATTCAGGGCGCGCAAACCCCAAGCTCGCCTCAATCTGCGGGCTGACGTAGAGCGTGGTCTGCGCTGCGTCGAGCGCCTGCACGTAGGTAATCGCGGGCAGGTGCTCGACGAGCCGGCGCAAGCGCTCTTCGGCCGTATGCAACTCCGCCTCCGCCTGCTTGCGAGCGGTAATGTCCTGGACGATGCCGATACCAGAGGTGAAGGTACCGTCTGCGGCTCGCAGCGCCGATGCGGTCAGGTTGGCCCAGATCACCGACCCGTCTTTGCGGATGTAGCGTTTCTCGACGCTGTAGGTCTGCAACTCATTGGCGACGAGACGACCGAGGAGGACGTCCCCAGCCTCACGGTCGTCCGGGTGGGTAAGTTCACGGAAAGTGTGTTGCAGCAACTCGTCACGACTATAGCCAAGGATTTCGCACAGTCGGTCGTTCACAATGATCCAGCGGCCATCCGGCCGCGTCATCGACACACCGACGGCGGCCTGCTCAAACGTGGCACGAAAGCGCTGTTCGCTATCGCGCAGCGCCGCTTCCGCTGCGCTGCGCTGCCGGATCTCCTCCTGCAGCAGCCGATTGGCTTCCTGCAACTCCGCGGTGCGTTGCGCAACCCGGTCCTCCAGCAGGCTTTCGGCATGCTTCCGCTCGGTCACGTCCACCACGGTTCCCCACATGCGGAGCGGGTGGCCCGCAGCCTCACGCACCAACTCCCCCCGGGCCGACACGCACCGGATCTGGCCGTCCGGCCGCTCGATGCGGCACTCCACATCCAACGGACGTGTACCCGCCAGCGCATCCTGGATGGCGCGATCAACCAGTTGGCGGTCCTCCTCATGAATCATGTGAAGAAGGGCATCGTAGTCGGGCGCGTGCGGCTGCGGTTCGAGCCCGAAGATGCGAAACTGCTCATCGGACCAGATGGCTTTGCTGGCCACCGGATCCCACTCCCAAGCGCCGGCGTGCGCCAGGCGCTCGGCTTCTTTCAACCGTTCTTCACTGCGTCGCAGCCGCGCCTCGGCCTCCCTGATGTTACTAATGTCCCGGTACACGACGACCCCGCCGCGCAGAGAACCATCGTCCGCAACCAGCGGTGTGGCCGTCACCGTCACCGGAATGAGGGTGTCCTTCCCATAGGGTCGGACCGCGAACTCCTGGTTCGCAGTCGTGGCAATCCCACGGGTGGCTTGCGCCAGCGGGATTTGCTCTGCCGGAACCGGGGTGCCGTCCGGAAAGCACACGCCGTACTCCCGCGACCAGTTCTCTGGCGTGGCATCGGCGACGCCACGCCCGTGCAAGCGTTCCGCCACGGGGTTCAAGTAGAGCGGCCTCCCGTTCTCGTCGGCCACGGCCACGGCCTCACCGAGGCTGTTCAGGATCGACTGCAGCCAGATCGTCTGATCTTTGAGCTGTCCTTCGCTCCGACGCAGGGCCTCCTCCGCGCGCTTCCGTTTGCTGATATCCTGGGCGACCGCAATGAAGTAGTCGGGCCGACTCTCTCCATCTCGCACCAATGAAACAAACAGATCCACCCACACCAGGGAGCCGTCCCTACCGATGTAGCGCTTCTCCATTCCGTACGTAGCGATCTCCCCGTCCAGCATACGGCGCACATACTCGAGGTCGGCGTCCAGGTCGGCCGGGTGCGTGATGATCTGGAAGGTGCGTTGCAGCATCTCCTCGCGTGTGTACCCGACGAGATCACAGAAGCGGTCATTGATGCGCAGGAAGCGGCCGTCCGGGGCGACGTGAGCGATGCCGACGGCGGCCTGTGCAAACGTCCCGCGGAAGCGCCGCTCGCTCTCCTCCAACTCTGCCTGCGCGCGGCGACGCTCCGTGATGTCCTCTACCTGGGCAATGAAATGCGCCGGGCGCCCGTCCGTGTGGCGCACCAGGGACACGTTGAGCAGCGACCACACGACGTGTCCCTGCTTGTGCACGTAGCGCACCTCCAGCTGATAGCTGTCGAGTTCGCCAGCCAGCAGCCGCGCGGCCTGCGCCCGCGCAGCGCCCATGTCGTCGGGATGCGGCAACCCGGACACCGAGGGATTCAGCAGCTCCGGTTCGCTATAGCCAAGCATCTCGCACAGCGCGCGGTTGACCTGCAGGGGAATGCCATGAAGGTTCACCAGCGCCATGCCGATGGGTGCGTATTCGAAAGCGGCGCGGAAGCGTTCCTCAGCTTCCGAACGGCGCCCCATCTCGTCGGTGAGCTGCTGATTGGTCGCGCGCAACTCGGCGGTGCGGGCGGCGACACGGGCCTCCAGTTCGCCGTGCGCCACTTCCAGCACGTGTGCGAGGCGGCGCTGCGACGCCCGCAGTGCGGCCGTGCCCCAGCTCACCAAACTGGCGATGGCGATGAACAGCACGACGCGCTCGGGCTCCAGCTGCAGCTCTCCAGCCGGTGACAGCAGCGGGGGGAAGAAGAGGGACACGCCCGCAAGCACGGACAGCCCTATCGTCACCATGCCGGGACCGAAGCCGCCAACCCAGGCGCTCACCAGCACCGCGGCGTAGAACGTTATGAAGACGCTCGGCACGATGATCGGCCCCAGCGCCAGCTTGACGAGCAGCGCCACCAAGGTGGCGATCACGGCGGCACCGTAGCGCACGACGACCGAGGGCGTCGTGGCACGGGCTGCGCCCCTGCGCCACGGAATAGGCCCCGACGGTGCGAGGGTGGACCCGCGGTCCATCAACGGCGGTACTCCTGCGTCCCGTGTGTCACGGCAACTCAGGTGTACCAAAGCCGGGCGGCTGCTGGCAACGCCAGCGCGCCGCCACGCGGTTACTGCAGCTTTTTCAGCGCCCGATCCATCCCTGCCAGGAGCGAGGCGGGGTCCTTCTCGTTGTAGAAATACTTGAACTGATCGCGCGTCTCGCTCAGCGCCGGATCGAGCGCGCCGTCGGATGACAGGAAGTAGGTGCGCGGAATGTACTCACCGTCGGGAGCGTACTTCTTGCTGATCTCGGCGTTCTTGTCCTTGTCGAGACGGATCATGACGAACGCTTGCGCCTTCTTCACCACCTGGGGATCGCTGAATACCGTCGAGTAGTTCTTGCAGTGCGGGCACCAGGTGGTGAAGAAAATCAAGCAGATCGGCTTGTGGTCCTTCTTTGCCGCGGCCAGGCCTTCGTCGTACGACATCCACTTGATGTTGGCATCGTTCCAGTTCTCGACGTCGGCGCGCGTCTGCGCCTCGAACACCATGCCCCAGAACAGTGCGGCCGCCGCAACCACTGCCCAGCGGCCTGTGAACCCGTTCCTGAAACTCCGCATCACTCCTCCTCCTTACGAAATCACGTGGTTACCTGCACCGCCCTGGCCTCCTCGGCACTCGGTGTCAGATCACTATGGCAGGCGTGTTTGCCCTCAACGACCGGCAGTGCCCGTGCACGCTGTCGCAACAGCTCCCGCCCCTCGTCGCCGACTCCTGGACTGCGCAGCGCCCGGCGCTCAGGCTGGAAGTTGGGATCCTTGCCGCTGGCGAAGGCCTCGATCTCCTTGGAGATGCGCATGCTGCACCAGTCGTGGCCGCACATGGCGCAGAAATCGGTATCGACCTCCAGATCTTCGTCGTGCAGCGCCCGCGCCGTCTCACCGTCGAAAGCCAGTTCAAACTGCTTCGGCCAATTGAGTGCCGCGCGCGCCCGCGACAGGTCGTCATCCCACTGCCGTGCGCCGGGGATGCCGCGCGCAATGTCACCGGCGTGGGCGGCGATCTTGTAAGCGATGCAGCCGTCCTTGACGTCCTGCGCCTTGGGCAAGCCGACGTGCTCCTTCGGGGTCACGTAGCACAGCATCGCCGCCCCGGCGCGCGCCGCTTCCGTGGCGCCGATGGCACTGGTGATGTGGTCGTAGCCGGGGAAGACGTCGGTGACGAGCGGACCGAGGACGTAGAACGGTGCGTCGTCGCAGACGCGTTGTTGCAGCTGCATGTTGAACGCGATCTGGTCGAGCGGCACGTGCCCCGGTCCTTCGACCATCGCTTGCACGCCGGCAGCGCGCGCGCGCAGCACCAATTCACCGAGCGTCTGCAGCTCGGCCAGCTGCGCCGGGTCGGAGGCGTCGGCCGTGCAGCCCGGCCGCAGGCCATCGCCGAGCGAGTAGGTGACATCGTACTCGCGCATGATGGCACTGATCTCGTCGAACAGGTCGTACATGGGGTTCTGCTTGTCGTGCACGATCATCCACTTCGCCAGCAACGAACCGCCGCGCGACACGATGCCCGTGACGCGGTTCTTGATGAGCGGCAGGTGCTCCTTGAGCACGCCGGCGTGGATGGTGAAGTAGTCAACGCCTTGCTGCGCCTGGCGCTCGATTTCCTTGAGGATGACGTCGTAGGTGAGATCCTCGATGCGCCGGCCGATGATCATGCTGTAGATCGGCACCGTGCCGATGGGGATGGTGCTGTGGTCGATGATCGCCTGGCGGCACTCGTGCAGGTTGCCGCCGGTCGACAGATCCATGAGCGTGTCGGCGCCGTACTTCTGCGCCCACTGGAGCTTCTCGACTTCCGCCTGTGTGCCGCTGGTGACCGGGGATGCGCCAATGTTGGCGTTGATCTTGGTGGTGATCATGCGGCCGATACCGGTCGGATCGAGACGTTTGGGAGCGCGTTCGCCGCGCAGGAGGGTCGGGTTGCTGATCGTCTGCCAGCGCTGCGTCACCGTCTGGTTCACCCAGTACTGCCCGCCCGCTGGTGCGCCGGGATGTCCGGCGGCGACGGTCGAATGCGTGGAACTCGTTCCGTTCGCTCCCAGTGGTTGCTGGCCACCACTGCCGGCGAGATGGCGCGTGTTGGCCGGGATCACCAGTCGCCCGCGCTGCACCTCGTCGCGAATGAACTCCGGGGTGGTGCACTCGCGTTGCGCCACGCGGCGCATCTCTGGGGTGATGATGCCGCGCCGTGCGGCCTCTAGCTGCGTCATGATGCTGGCTCCTTTGCTGTCCGTGGGGTGAATCTACGCTGCCCTGGCGGCAGGTTCAAGCCGCGCCCGGACGTGGCGCGCCGGGCGCGTTTCTGGCAGGCTCGCCCGCGGAGGGCAGCACGTGGACATCAAGCGCGGCTTCGCGGGCACCGTCGGCGACACCCCACTCATTCGTCTCCATCACCTGAGCGCGGAAACCGGTTGCGAGATCTTGGGCAAGGCCGAGTTTCTCAACCCCGGCGGCTCGGTGAAGGACCGTGCCGCCCTGTTTATCATCCGCGACGCCGAAGAACGCGGGCTGCTCACGCCCGGCGGCATCATCGTCGAAGGCACCGCCGGCAATACGGGCATTGGGCTCGCATTGCTCGCCAACGCTCGCGGCTATCGGACGATCATCGTCATTCCCGACACGCAGTCGCAGGAGAAGATGGAACTGCTGCGCATCTGCGGCGCCGCGCTGCGGCCGGTACCGGCCGTGCCGTACAAAGATCCGAACAACTACGTGAAGGTCTCGGGACGGCTGGCGGAGGAAGTCGGCGGCGTGTGGGCCAACCAGTTCGACAACCTCGCCAACCGCCGCGCCCACTACGAAACCACCGGGCCGGAGATCTGGGAGCAGACTGGCGGCTGCATCGACGCGTTCGTCGCGTCGACAGGCACCGGCGGGACGCTGGCCGGCACCGCGCGCTATCTCAAAGACCGGAAGCCCAGCGTGCGCATCATCCTCGCCGACCCGCTGGGCAGCGGCCTGTATCATTACGTCAAGCACGGAGAAGTGAAGGCGGCGGGCAACTCGGTCACCGAAGGCATCGGTAACGGACGCGTCACCAAGAACCTCGCGGACACGCCGATTGACGACGCGGTACAAGTCGACGACCCAAGCGCCCTGGCGATGCTCTTCCGGCTGCTCAAGGAAGAGGGCCTCTACCTCGGTGGGTCGACCGGCATCAACGTCGCGGCCGCCGCTGCCATCGCCCGCGAAATGGGGCCGGGGCACACCATCGTCACCGTGCTGTGCGACGGCGGCGATCGCTACCGCTCCCGGCTGTACAATCCGGTGTGGCTGCGGCAGAAAGGGCTGCCAGTGCCGCCATGGTTGGCGTAACGAAAGATCTGCGCCTCCCCTCCTCCGTGAGCACCTCCGCGAACGGAGGAGGGAGGAGGCCGATCTGCGGTGGACGTAGCGCGTGCCGCGTACTACACCTAGCGCAGGCAGGAGGAAGGCGATGGAGAACATCCGGTTTGATGACATCGAGAAGCTGAAGACAAAGATCAGCGACACTTTTGGGCCCTTCGGCCCGCAGGTCGAGATCACGCAAGACATGATCAACAAGTTCGCCGCTCTCACCGGCGACCACCAGTGGATTCACGTGGACGTCGAGCGCTGCAAGCGCGAAAGCCCCTTCAAGCAGCCGATTGCGCACGGCTTCCTCACCCTCAGCCTCATCCCAACGATCCGCGCCGTCACCGACTACCAGATCGTCGGCTTCGGCAATGCCACCAACTATGGTGCCGACAAGCTCCGGTTCACCGCGCCGGTGCCGGCGGG
>DATKMS010000306.1:0-14938 GCA_035541735.1 Candidatus Margulisiibacteriota bacterium | reverse complement strand
CGGAGATGGTGATGCCCGGGGACAACGTGCGGGTGACCATCGAGCTGATCACGCCGATTGCGATGGACGAAGGGTTGCGCTTTGCCATCCGCGAAGGCGGCCGCACCGTCGGCGCCGGCGTGGTGAGCAAGATCATCAAGTAGGGGAATGGCGACATGCGCGACTTGATTTCCTTCCAGTGTGAGCAGTGCAAGCGCCGCAACTACACCAGCACGAAGAACAAGAAGACGACAACGGACAAGCTGTCGATGCGCAAGTTCTGCCCGTCATGCCGGGCGCACACGGTTCACAAGGAGTCGAAGGTCTGAAGAAACGAGCGGAGACGACACGGGGCGCGAGTGACACGTGCCCCGGACGGCGTCGTGTCGGGTCAGTAGCTCTAATTGGCAGAGCACCGGACTCCAAATCCGGGGGTTGCAGGTTCGAGCCCTGCCTGACCCGCTCGATCACGAGCGGAGCGATAGACAGTTGATGGCGCTGCAGGAACAGATTGGGAAAGTGCGTGACGCGGTTCCGCGGACGGTGAACTTCTTGAGCGAGGTGTGGGCCGAGTTGAAGAAGGTCCACTGGCCGACCCGCAAGGAAACGTATGCCGCCACCGTCGTGGTCCTCGTGGTCACGGTGATCGTCGCAATCTTCCTTGGCGTGGTTGATTTTGCGGTCTCGCACCTGGTGCAGGCCATTCTGAGCTGAGCGGCGATGGCAAAGGCGTGGTACGTCATTCATACCTATTCCGGCTACGAGCATAAGGCGAAGGCCGCGCTCGAAGAGCGCATCCGAACGCTCGGCAAGCAGGAGTACTTCGGCGAAGTGCTGGTGCCGGCGGAGAAGGTCGTCGAGTTGGTCAAAGGTCGCAAGAAAACCTCGTCGCGCAAGTTCTTCCCGGGCTACATCCTGGTGAACATGGAGCTGAACGACGAGACGTGGCACGTGGTGAAATCGACGCCGAAGGTCACGGGCTTTGTCGGCGACGCCACCCACCCGGCGCCGATCTCGGAAAACGAAGTGCGCGACATCAGCCAACAGATGGCCGAAGGTGCGGCGCGGCCAAAACCGAAGGTCCTCTTCGAGTCGGGAGAGAACGTCAAGGTGATCGATGGACCGTTCCAGGATTTCAACGGCGTCGTCGAGGAGGTCAAGGCGGACAAAGGCAAGCTGCGCGTACTCATCAGTATCTTCGGGCGGGCGACACCCGTCGAGTTGGATTTCGTGCAGGTCGAGAAGGCGTAACGCGGCGTCGCAGAGGAGCAGTGTTGTGAAGAAGGTAATTGCGGAGATCAAGCTGCAGATTCCAGCCGGCCAGGCGAACCCCAGCCCTCCGGTAGGGCCGGCCCTGGGCCAGCGCGGCGTCAACATCATGGAGTTCTGCAAGGCATTCAACGCCCAGACGCAAGCGCAACAGGGGTTGATCATTCCCGTCATCATCACGGTCTATGCCGACCGCTCCTTCACCTTCATTACCAAGACACCTCCCGCAGCGGTGCTGCTCAAGCGCGCCGCAGGCATCGAGAAGGGTTCGGGTGAACCGAACAAGAAAAAGGTCGGCAAGGTCACGCGCGCCCAGGTCCGGGAAATCGCGCAGCTCAAGATGCCCGACCTGACGGCGAACAGCATCGAAGCTGCGATGCGAACCGTCGAAGGTGCGGCCCGCAGTCTCGGGCTCGACATCGTCGATTGAGGGCGGGGAAGCCATGGCAAAGCAAGGGAAACGCTTCAAGACAGCGCTGTCGCTCGTCGACCGCAGCAAGCGCTATGCGCTCGACGACGCCATCCGGTTGGCGGTCGATACGGCGAAAGCCAAGTTCGATGAAACCGTCGAGATGGCGGTCCGCCTCGGAGTCGATCCGCGGCAGGCGGATCAAAACGTTCGCGGCACCGTGGTGCTGCCGCACGGCACGGGCAAGTCCGTCCGCGTGCTCGTCTTTGCGAAGGGCGAGAAGGAACGCGAAGCGCGCGAGGCAGGCGCCGACTACGCCGGTGGCGAGGAACTGGTGAAGAAGATCAGCACCGAGAATTGGCTCGACTTTGACAAAGCGATCGCTACGCCCGACATGATGGGACTCGTCGGCCGGATCGGTAAGCTCCTCGGACCGCGCGGCCTCATGCCCAACCCCAAGGTCGGCACGGTCACCATGGACGTCGGCAAGGCCGTCAAGGAACTCAAGGCGGGTAAGGTCGAGTTCCGCGTCGAAAAGGCCGGGATTGTGCACGTTGCCATCGGCAAGGCGTCGTTCGGTTCGGAGAAGCTCGCGGAGAATGCACGCGCCCTGCTGGCGAGTTTGATCAAGGCCAAGCCGGCGGCGGCCAAGGGGAACTATCTGGTGAGTGTTGCGGTGTCGTCAACAATGGGTCCTGGTATTCGTATCGATCCACTCGCCGTGCGCGCGCTGGCAGCCTGAGGAGGAAACCGTGAATCGAGAAGAGAAGGCGGCCAACGTCGCCGCGTTGCACGAACGCTTCAAACAGGCGAAAGTGACCCTGTTGGCGACCTCTCAAGGGTTGAGCGTCGCAAAAGTGCAGCAGTTGCGCCGTGCGGTGAAGCAAGCGGGCGGAGAGTACAAGGTGGCGAAGAACACCTTCGCCCGCCGTGCCCTGAAGGAAACGGCATACGCTAAGCTTGAGGCGCTGCTGGAAGGCCCGACCGGGTTGGTCTTCGGCTATGCCGATCCAGTCGCCGTGGCCAAGGTGTTGGTCAAGTTCGCCGAGGAGAACGAGAAATTATCGATCAAAGCCGGCTTTCTCGATGACCGAGTGCTCGAGCCGGCTGCGGTGACCGCGCTGGCGAAGATGCCCAGTCGGGAGGTGCTCCTGGCGCAGTTGCTCGGCCTGCTGCAGGCACCGGCGGCGCAGCTGCTGCGCACGATGCAAGAGCCGGGAGCGCGTCTGGTCCGGCTGATGGGTCGGGTACGTGATCGTCTGGAGAAGAGTGAATAACTGATTGAGGCACAGAGGAGGATTCAGCGATGAGCGAAGCAATGGTAAGCCGCGAGCAAGTGAAAGACTTCATCAAGAACATGAGCTTGATGGATGCTGCGGCATTGGTGAAGGAATTGGAAGAGGAACTCGGCGTCAGCGCCGCTGCGCCGGTGATGGCAGCGGGCCCGGCGGTCGCCGGGGCCGCTGCACCGGGTGCTGCCCCCGCCGCCGAGAAGGAGGACTTCACGGTCGTCCTCAAGAGTGCGGGTGACAAGAAGATCCAGGTCATCAAGGTGGTGCGTGAACTCACTGGTCTGGGGCTGAAAGAGGCCAAGGACTTGGTGGACGGCGCCCCAAAGCCTGTGAAGGAAGCCGTGCCCAAGGCGCAAGCCGAAGAGATGAAGAAGAAGATCGAAGAGGCGGGGGGAGTCGTCGAGCTGACGTGAGCGCAGATTCCAGGACGGTGTGAGGAGTCGCCATGAGTTCACAAATCGCCAACAATCTGCGGTTGCGGCGGAATTTTGGGCGCATCAAGAAGATCATCGATATCCCCAACCTTATCGAGATCCAGAAGCGCTCGTACGAAGAGTTCCTCCAGCGTTCGGTGCCGGCGGGTGAGCGGCGGGAGGGCGGCCTGCAAGGGGTCTTCCGCTCGGTCTTTCCGATCAAGGACTTCAACGAGACTGCCTCGCTGGAATTCGTGAGCTACACGCTCGGGGAGCCCAAGTACTCCGTCGAGGAGTGCCATGAGCGCGGGATGACCTTCGCGGCCCCCCTCAAGGTGACCATCCAGTTGGTCATCTGGGATGTCGACCCCGAGACCGGTGCGCGCTCGATCAAGAACGTCAAGGAGCAAGAGGTCTACTTCGGAGAGATTCCGTTGATGACCGACAACGGGACGTTCATGATCAACGGAACCGAACGGGTCATCGTCAGCCAACTGCACCGCTCGCCCGGGGTGTTCTTCGATCACGACAAGGGGAAGACCCACGCTAGTGGCAAGCTCCTCTACTCCGCACGCATCATCCCGTACCGCGGCTCGTGGATCGACTTCGAGTTTGATCCGCGCGACATCCTCTATGTGCGCATCGACCGGCGCCGGAAATTTCACGCCACCGTGTTGTTGCGCGCCCTCGGGATGACCACCGAGGATCTCCTCAACTACTACTACAAGACGGACTCCATCCTTCTCGACAACCGCAAGGTTGCCAAGCAGTTCAAGCCCGACCAGCTAGTCGGGTTGAAGGCCACGCGCGACATCCGCGGCGACAACAACGAACTCATCGTCAAGGAAGGCCGCAAGATCACCAAGGCAGCCATCAAGCAGATGGAGGCCGCGGGTGTGCGCGAGATTCCGATCACGCTGGAAGAAGTCGTCGGCCGCGTTGCGGCGCACGACGTCGTCGATGCGAAGACCGGTGAGGTCCTGGTCGAGTGTAACCAAGAGATCACCACCGACCGTCTCGATCGTCTGCGCGAGCGCGGCATTCAATCGGTCGAAGCACTGTTCCTCGACGATCAACACATCGGCCCGTCGCTGCGCAGCACCTTGCTGCTCGACAACATCAACACCCCGGAAGAGGCGATCATCGAGATCTACAAGCGGCTGCGTCCGGGCGATCCGCCGACGATCGAGACGGCGACCACCTTCTTCAACAATCTGTTCTTCAACGCCGAGCGCTATGACTTGTCGCGTGTCGGTCGGCTGAAGCTGAATCATAAGCTGCGCCTGCAAGTCCCGCTCGACCAGGGCACGTTGCGCCGGGAAGACATCTTGGAGGTGGTCCGCTACCTCATCGAACTCAAGAACGGCAACGGCACGATCGACGACATCGACCACCTGGGTAATCGCCGCGTGCGCGCCGTGGGCGAGTTGGTGGAGAACCAGTACCGCATCGGATTGGTGCGTATGGAGCGCGCCATCAAGGAGCGCATGAGCTTGCAGGACATCGAGACGCTCATGCCGCAGGAGCTGATCAACTACAAGCCGGTGTCCGCCGTGATCAAGGAGTTCTTCGGCTCGAGCCAGCTGTCGCAGTTCATGGACCAGACGAACCCCCTGTCTGAGATCACTCACAAGCGGCGGCTGTCGGCTCTCGGCCCCGGCGGCCTGACGCGTGAACGGGCGGGGTTCGAGGTCCGCGACGTGCATCCGACCCACTACGGCCGGGTCTGCCCGATCGAGACGCCGGAAGGTCCCAACATCGGCCTGATCGCGTCACTCTCGACGTACGCACGTGTCAACGAGTTCGGCTTTGTCGAGACACCGTACCGTGAAGTCGAGAACGGGCGGGTCACCGACCGCATCCGCTACCTCTCGGCGCTCGAAGAGGAAGATCACGTCATTGCCCAGGCCAACGCGCCGATCGATCAGAAAGGTACCTTCACCGCCGACCTGATTTCGGCGCGCATCGGCGGCGAGTTCTCCATGGTGCGGCCCGACCAGGTCGAGTTCATGGACGTGTCGCCGAACCAGCTCGTCAGTGTGGCGGCGTCGCTCATTCCGTTCCTCGAGAACGATGACGCCAACCGCGCCTTGATGGGTTCGAACATGCAGCGCCAGGCCGTACCTCTCCTGCGGACCGAGGCACCGCTGGTCGGGACCGGCATGGAAAAGGTGGTTGCCCGCGACTCCGGCGTGACGCTGCTGGCGCGCCGTGCCGGCGTGGTCGAAAGCGTTGACGCCACCCGTATCGTCATCAAGGCCGACAAGCCGAGCGACAGCGGCCGCGACCCGGGTGTCGACATCTACAATCTCACCAAGTACCAGCGCTCGAACCAGAACACGTGCATCAACCAGCGGCCCATCGTGGTCGAAGGCGACCACATCAATGTGGGCGAAGTAATCGCGGACGGGGCGTCCACCGAGATGGGAGAGCTGGCCCTCGGCCGTAACGTCCTCGTCGCGTTCATGCCGTGGGGCGGCTACAACTTCGAAGATTCGATTCTCATCAGCGAGCGCGTGGTGAAGGACGACTACTTCACCTCCGTGCACATCGAGGAGTTCGAGTGCGTCGCCCGCGATACCAAGCTCGGCCCGGAAGAGATCACGCGCGACATTCCGAACGTCGGCGAGGAAGCTCTGAAAGACCTCGACGAGAGCGGCATCATCCGCATCGGCGCGGAGGTGCGGCCGGGCGATATCCTTGTCGGCAAGATCACGCCCAAGGGCGAGACGCAGCTATCACCCGAAGAGAAGCTGCTGCGCGCCATCTTCGGCGAGAAGGCCGGCGAGGTGCGCGACACTTCGCTGAAGGTCCCCCCGGGCGTCGAGGGCACAGTGATCAACGCACGCGTGTTCTCGCGCAAGGGCGTGTCAAAGGATGAGCGCAGCCGTCTGATCGAAGAGGAGGAGGTTGCAAAGCTCAAGAAGGATCAGCAGGACGAGCAGCGCATCATCCGCGAATCGACACTGAAGAAGGTGCGCAAGCTCCTCGTCGGCGAGACGCTGGCGACGCGCTTGACCGACGACACCCGCAAGGTGTTGCTGCAGAAGGGCCACACGCTCACGGCGGAGAATCTCGAGGAGATCCCACAGGCCCTGTGGGGCGAGATCAAAATCGGCAACGAGAAAGTGGAAGAGGAGCTGGGGCGTGTCGTCGAAGCCATGCAGGAGCAGTTGTCGCTCATCCGCATGGTCTTCCAAGAGAAGATCGAACGCCTCAAGGGCGGGGACGAGCTACCGCCCGGCGTCATCAAGATGGTCAAGGTGTTCGTGGCCATCAAGCGCAAGCTTCAGGTCGGCGACAAGATGGCGGGCCGCCACGGCAACAAGGGCGTGCTGTCGCGCATCCTGCCCGAGGAGGACATGCCGTACCTCGAAGATGGGTCGCCGGTCGACATCGTCCTCAACCCCCTGGGCGTTCCCTCGCGAATGAACGTCGGCCAGATCCTCGAAACGCACCTCGGGTGGGCGGCGCGCACACTCGGGGTACAACTCGGCCAGGCGCAACCCAACGGGGGCGACCTGCGCAACAAACTCAAGGACCTGTATGGCAAGGAGGTTGGCGATTTCGTCGACTCTCTCAAGGACGATGATCTGGTCAAGCTCGCCCGCAAAGCCACCAACGGCATTCATGTGGCCTCGCCGGTGTTCGACGGCGCCGGGGAAGGCGAGATCTTCAACTTGCTCAAGAAGGCCGGCTTGCCGGCGACCGGCCAAGCCCGGCTGCGGGACGGACGCAACGGCGACGCCTTCGCCCATCCGGTCACCGTTGGTATCATGTATATGATGAAGCTGCATCACCTGGTCGACGATAAGATCCACGCGCGTTCGACCGGGCCGTACTCGTTGGTCACCCAGCAGCCGCTCGGCGGCAAGGCGCAGTTCGGTGGCCAGCGACTCGGTGAGATGGAGGTGTGGGCATTGGAAGCGTACGGTGCCGCCTTCACGCTGCAGGAGATGCTGACCGTGAAGTCCGACGACGTTGCCGGCCGGACGCGCATGTACGAGGCGATCGTGAAAGGAGAAAACGTGCTGGAACCCGGACTGCCCGAATCCTTCAACGTCATGATGAAGGAGCTGCAAAGTTTGGCGCTCGATGTCGAGCTGCTCGAAGAAAATCCGGCCGACGAGGCCCGCTCGTAGTTCGCGGAACCCACGGAGGAACCATGGAGGATCTCTTTACATTATTCGAGAAACCCAAGAACCCGCTGAGCTTTAATGCCCTACGGGTTTCGCTGGCATCGCCCGACAAGATCCGTTCTTGGTCGCACGGTGAGGTGCGCAAACCTGAGACCATCAATTACCGGACCTTCAAGCCGGAGCGCGACGGGCTCTTCTGCGCCAAGATTTTTGGTCCGACCAAGGACTACGAGTGCAACTGCGGCAAGTACAAGCGCATGCGCCACCGCGGCGTCGTGTGCGAAAAATGCGGCGTCGAGGTGATCCAGTCGAAGGTGCGCCGTGAACGCATGGGCCACATCGACCTCGCGACCCCCGTCGCGCACATCTGGTTTCTAAAGAGCCTGCCCAGCCGTATCGGCACGCTGCTCGACATGACGCTCAAGGAGCTCGAGAAGGTGCTGTACTTCGAGTCCTACGTCGTTGTCGACGCCGGCAAGACCCCGTTGCAGTACAAGGAACTCCTGAACGAAAACCGTTACCGCAAGGCGCGCGAGGAGTACGGCGACGGCTTCCGCGCCGAGATGGGCGCCGAGGCCATCCGCTCCTTGCTCAAGGACATCGACGTCGATGAGCTGTCGCAACAGCTGCGCGTCGAGATGCGTGAGGCGACCAGCGAGGCGAAGCGCAAGAAGATCGCCAAGCGGCTCAAAGTGGTGAACGCGCTGAAAACCTCCGGCAACCACCCGGAGTGGATGATCCTCGAAGCCATCCCGGTCATCCCGCCCGATCTGCGCCCGCTGGTGCCGCTCGATGGCGGCCGCTTCGCCACCTCGGACTTGAACGATCTGTACCGGCGCGTGATCAACCGCAACAACCGGCTCAAACGCCTCATGGAGCTCAACGCTCCTGACATCATCGTGCGCAACGAGAAGCGCATGCTCCAAGAGGCGGTCGACGCGCTGTTCGACAACGGCCGCCGCGGCCGCGCCATCACCGGCCCCAACAAGCGGCCGCTGAAGTCGCTGTCCGACATGCTCAAGGGTAAGAGCGGCCGCTTCCGCCAGAACCTCCTCGGCAAGCGCGTCGACTACTCGGGACGTTCGGTGATTGTGGTCGGCCCCGAGTTGCGCTTGCATCAGTGCGGCCTGCCGAAGAAGATGGCGCTCGAGCTCTTCAAGCCATTCATCTACAACAAG
Organism: Candidatus Margulisiibacteriota bacterium; assembly: GCA_035541735.1. Classification (GTDB taxonomy): domain Bacteria; phylum Desulfobacterota; class Binatia; order HRBIN30; family HRBIN30; genus DATKMS01. The sequence goes on along the minus strand of DATKMS010000306.1, from coordinate 6,259 downwards.
CTCGAGGAACGCGGCTTCGTGACCACCATCAAGAGCGCCAAAAAGATGGTGGAGAAGGAGCGGCCGGAGGTCTGGGACATCCTCGATGAAGTCATCCGCGAGCACCCCGTGCTGCTCAACCGTGCTCCGACCCTGCACCGTCTCGGCATCCAGGCGTTCGAGCCGATTCTCATCGAAGGCAAGGCAATCCAGCTCCACCCGCTCGTCTGCGCCGCATACAATGCCGACTTCGACGGCGACCAGATGGCGGTGCACGTGCCCCTCTCCGTCGAAGCACAGGTCGAGGCGCGCGCGTTGATGATGTCGACCAACAATATCCTGTCGCCGGCGCACGGCAAGCCGATCATCGTGCCGACCCAGGACATCGTGCTGGGCCTCTACTACATGACTCGCGAGCGACCCAACGCCCCGGGGGCCGGCAAGCGCTTCTCCAGCTTCCAGGAGGTGCGCATCGCCTATGATCAGGGTGAAGTCGACTTGCAAGCACCGATCAGCGTCCGCATGGATGGCAAGCTCACCGATACCACCGTCGGGCGGGTCCTCATGTACGAGATCGTTCCATCCGAGATCAGCTTTGCAGAAGTCAACAGAGTCATGAAGAAGAAAGAGCTCGGGCGCCTGATCGATCTCGCCTACCGCTATTCCGGCAACAAGGCCACGGTGATCTTCGCCGACAAGCTCAAGGACATGGGCTACGACTACGCCACGCGTGCCGGCATGTCGATCTGCATCAAAGACATGGTGATCCCGGCGAACAAAACCAAGCTGCTCGAGTCGGCGCACGGCGACGTGCGTGAGATCGAAGAGCAGTACAACCAGGGCCTGATCACCGATGGCGAACGCTACAACAAGGTGGTCGACATCTGGGCGGAGGTGACGGACCGCATCGCCGACGAGATGCTGCGCGAGCTGCAGACCGAAACCCTGGTGGACGACAAGGGGCACAAACAGCTCGGCTCGAGCTTCAACCCGATCTTCATGATGGCCGACTCCGGCGCCCGCGGCAGCGCACAGCAGATCCGCCAGCTGGCCGGGATGCGCGGTTTGATGGCCAAGCCCTCGGGTGAGATCATCGAGACGCCGATCACTGCCAACTTCCGCGAAGGGTTGACGGTGCTGCAGTACTTCATCTCCACACACGGCGCACGCAAAGGATTGGCCGATACGGCGCTGAAGACGGCGAACTCCGGTTATCTGACCCGCCGGCTCGTCGACGTTGCGCAGGACTCGATCATCACCGAGCAGGACTGCGGTACGATGGACGGTATCGAGATGACACCGCTGGTCGAAGGCGGGGAGGTGATCGAAGCGCTCGGCGACCGCGTCCTTGGCCGCGTCGCCCTGGAGGACATCCGCGATCCCTTCAGCAATGAGGTGATCGTGCAGGCCAACGAGGAGATCAACGAAGAGCTGGTTCGGCGTGTCGAGGACGCGGGCCTCGAACGCGTCAAGATCCGCTCGGTCTTGACCTGCCAATCACGTCAGGGTGTGTGCATCCGCTGCTACGGGCGTGACCTGGCACGCGGCCACATGGTCAATCTGGGTGAAGCCATCGGTGTCATCGCCGCGCAGTCGATCGGCGAGCCGGGCACGCAGCTCACCATGCGCACCTTCCACATCGGCGGTACCGCGAGCCGGCGCGCCGAGCAGACGACCCTCGAAGCCCGCAACGACGGCTTCCTGAAGTTCATCAACCTGTCCACGGTCACCAACAAGGACGGCGACCTGGTGGTGATGAATCGCAACGGCGAGATCGCCATCGTCGAGAAGGTGGACGAGGGCAAGCGCGAGCGCGAACGCGAACGCTACCTGATGGTCTACGGCGCCAAACTGAAGAAGAAAGACGATTCCAGGGTGAAGGCGGGCGAGCTGATCGCTGAATGGGATCCGTACACACTCCCGATGTTGACGGAGGTGTCGGGCACGGTGAAGTTCGGTGACATCGTCGAAGGTGTGACCATGGAAGAGAAGGTTGATGAGCGCACTGGCTTGTCGACCAAGGTGATCATCGACTGCAAGGACCTCGACAAGCGACCACGCGTGTCGATCAAGGATCGTGAAGGCAAGACGCTGCGGCTGCCGGGGTCGGAGGCCTATGCGCGCTACCTGCTGCCGGTCGGGGCCCATATCCACGTTACCGAGGGCCAACAAGTGTCGGCGGGTGATGTCATCTCGAAAATCCCGCGCGAAACGACCAAGACCAAGGACATTACTGGCGGTCTGCCGCGCGTCGCCGAGCTGTTCGAGGCCCGCAAACCGAAGGAGTTCGCTGTCATCAGCGAGATCGACGGGACCGTGTCGTTCGGCAAGGACACCAAGGGCAAGCGTAAGGTCGTGGTGACGCCCGAGGTTGGCGAACCGCGCGAGTACCTGATCCCGAAGGGCAAGCACATCAGCGTGCATGAAGGTGACCAAGTGCGCGCCGGTGAACCCCTGATGGACGGTTCGTCCAACCCGCACGATATCCTCACCATCCTCGGCGAGAAGGCCCTTGCGAAGTACCTGGTTGACGAAGTGCAGGAGATCTACCGCCTGCAGGGTGTGCGGATCAATGACAAGCACATCGAGGTGATCGTCCGCCAGATGCTGCGCCGCGTGCGCATCAAGGAGGTCGGTGACACCGATTTCCTCATCGGCGACCAGGTCGAGAAGTGGCGCTTTGAGGAGGAGAATCAACGCGTGCTCGGCTCCGGCGCCGAGCCGGCGATTGCGGAACCGTTGCTGCTCGGAATTACCAAGGCCAGCCTGTCCACCGACAGCTTCATCTCCGCGGCCTCGTTCCAGGAAACCACCAAGGTGCTCACCGAGGCGTCAATCAATGGCAAGGTGGACCACCTCATCGGGTTGAAGGAGAACGTCATCATGGGCCGCCTGATCCCGGCAGGGACGGGTGTCTCAAAGTACGGCGAGATGGAGTTGCAGGTTGAAGGCGCCGAAGCTGAGGACACACACGAACCGGTACCGGTCGTGGCCGAAGCGATCGAAGGGTGACCGTGATCTTGACAGGTGAGGCCCGTTTGCCTAATAGATTCGTTTCCCTTTGGGCTTGGTGAAAGCAGAACAACCGCGATGCCGACGATCAATCAACTGGTGAAACACGGGCGCGAAAAGCAACGCCGCAAGATGGCGGCGCCCGCCTTGCAGAGTTCTCCGCAGCGTCGCGGTGTGTGCACCCGGGTGTACACACTGACGCCAAAGAAACCGAACTCCGCGCTCCGCAAGGTGGCACGCGTCCGCCTCACCAATGGCATCGAGGTTACGACATACATTCCCGGCATCGGCCACAACCTGCAGGAACACTCGGTGGTGCTGATCCGCGGGGGACGTGTGAAGGACCTCCCGGGGGTGCGCTACCACATCATCCGCGGCACGCTCGACTCCATCGGCGTGCAGGACCGCAAGCAGGGCCGCTCAAAGTACGGGGCCAAGCGCCCCAAATGAGTACGGCGCAACCGGAGTAGCGTATGCCGCGTAAAGGAGAAGTGCGGCGTCGGGAGATCTTGCCCGACCCCAAGTTCCACGACCGGATGGTTGCCAAGTTCATCAACGCCATGATGAACCGAGGCAAGCGCAGCACCGCCGAGCGCATCCTGTATACGGCCTTCGACCGCATCAGCGATCGCGCCAAGGAGGAGCCGCTTGGTCTGTTCAAGCGCGCCTTGGACAATGTCAAGCCGGTGGTTGAAGTGCGATCGCGCCGCGTCGGCGGCGCGACGTATCAGGTGCCGTCCGAAGTCCGGCCCACGCGCCGCGTGTCCCTGGCGATGCGCTGGTTGGTGGTGAACGCACGCACGCGGGCCGAGAAGTCAATGGCCGAACGCTTGGCGGCAGAGCTGATGGACGCCGCCAATAATCGCGGCGGCGCGATCAAGAAAAAGGAAGACACCCACCGTATGGCGGAGGCCAACAAGGCCTTCGCACACTATCGGTGGTAATCAATAGAGAACAAGGAATGAACGGGGTGGCGTGCTCGTTGCGCCACCGCTGTCATAAGTGACATGGCTCGAAAAGTTCCGCTCGAACGGACCCGAAATATCGGCATCATGGCGCACATCGATGCCGGCAAGACCACGACCACCGAGCGCATCCTCTATTACACCGGCATCAACTACAAGATCGGCGAGGTCCACGAGGGCACCGCGACCATGGACTGGATGGTCCAGGAACAGGAACGAGGCATCACCATTACCTCGGCGGCAACGACGTGCTTCTGGCGTGATCACCGCGTCAATATCATCGACACGCCCGGCCACGTAGACTTCACGATCGAGGTTGAGCGTTCTTTACGGGTGCTCGACGGCGCTGTGGCCGTGTTCTGTTCGGTGGGTGGTGTCGAGCCGCAGTCCGAGACCGTTTGGCGTCAGGCGGATAAATATCGCGTGCCACGTATTGCGTTCATCAACAAGATGGATCGCGTCGGTGCCGACTTCTTCCGCGGCGTTCGTATGATCCGCGAGCGCTTGCGCGCCAACGCGGTTCCCATTCAATTGCCCATTGGCGTCGAAGATGCCTTTCGCGGTGTCATCGACCTGGTCACCATGAAGGCGATGCTCTGGGACGAGGAGAGCCTCGGCGCGCGCTTCCGCACGGAGGAGATTCCCGATGATCTCAAGGCCTCCGCGGAACAGTACCGCCAGGAGCTGCTCGAGGCGGTGGCCGACACCGACGAGAAGCTTCTGGAAAAGTACCTCGACGGTGGCACGATCTCCGAGACCGAGTTGCGCAGCGCGATTCGGGCGGCGACGCTCGACATCAAAATCATTCCGGTAATTTGCGGCTCGGCGTTCAAGAACAAGGGGGTGCAGCCGCTCCTCGATGCGGTGGTTGATTTTCTTCCGGCGCCCACAGATGTCCCCGCCGTCGAGGGCGTGAACCCGGAAAGTGACGAACATGAGACTCGCCCGGCCGAGGACAAGGCGCCGTTCTCCGCGCTGGCGTTCAAGATCATGACCGACCCGTTCGTCGGCAGCCTGACCTTCTTCCGCGTCTACTCGGGTATGGTTGAGTCGGGCTCGTACGTGTTCAATTCGACGAAAGGCAAGAAGGAACGGGTCGGCCGCTTGCTGAAGATGCACGCCAACAAGCGTGAGGACATCAAAGAAGTCTACGCCGGCGACATCGCAGCCGCTGTCGGCCTGCGCGATTCGACGACCGGCGACACGTTGTGCGACGAAAACCATCCGATCGTTCTAGAATCGATCGAGTTTCCGGCGCCGGTGATTTCGATTGCGATCGAGCCGAAGACCAAGGCCGATCAGGAAAAGCTGGGCGTGTCGCTCCAAAAGCTGGCGACCGAGGATCCCTCCTTCCGCGTCACTACCGACCGCGAGACGGGGCAGACGATCATTTCGGGCATGGGCGAGCTGCATTTGGAAATCATCGTCGACCGCCTGCTGCGCGAGTTCAAGGTCGACGCCAACGTCGGCAAGCCGCAGGTGGCGTATAAGGAGACGATCCGCAAGGCCGTCGAACGCGAAGGGAAGTTCGTCCGGCAGACCGGTGGCCGCGGCCAGTACGGCCATGTCGTTCTGCGCGTCGAACCGCTGGAAGCCGGGAAAGGGTTCGAGTTTGGTGACGCGACCAAGGGTGGTGTCGTGCCGCGCGAATACATCCCTGCGGTCGAGCGCGGCGTCCGCGACGCTACGGAAACCGGTACGCTTGCCGGCTATCCCATCGTGGACGTGAAGGTGACGTTGCTCGATGGTTCGTACCACGAGGTCGACTCATCCGAGATTGCCTTCAAGATCGCCGGCTCCATGGCGTTCAAGGATGCCGTGAGCAAGGCGAGCCCGGTCATCCTCGAGCCCGTGATGGCGGTTGAGGTGGTGGTGCCCGAGGAGTTCATGGGTGATGTCATTGGCGATCTGAGCGGGCGGCGCGGCAAGATCCAGGGGATGGACGCACGTGCCGGCGCGCAGGTGATTGAAGCGCAGGTGCCACTCGCGGAAATGTTTGGGTATGCCACGGACTTGCGCTCCATGACGCAAGGGCGCGCAACATACACCATGCAGTTCTCACACTACGAGCCGGTGCCGCAGCCGATCTCGGAGGAGATCACTGCGAAGGCGGTGGGCGCCTGAGAAGGGCGTGCCGCGGGTATGAATCGGGAGGAATAGTCCATGGCGAAGCAGAAATTCGAGCGCAAGAAGCCGCATGCGAACGTGGGGACGATCGGGCACATCGATCACGGCAAGACGACGTTGACGGCGGCGATCACCAAGGTACTGGCGGCCAAGAAGTTGGCGAACTTCGTGCCGTT
>DATKMS010000305.1:0-34056 GCA_035541735.1 Candidatus Margulisiibacteriota bacterium | reverse complement strand
GGAGCCGCCGAGCGTAGCGGAGATGCGGCAGCGCATCGTCGACACGCTGACGCTGTGGCCGTGGTTGGTGTGTGAGTACGACGGCGAAGTGCTCGGCTACGCCTACGCGGGCAAGTACCGGGTGCGCGCCGCGTACCAGTGGTCGGTCGACGTATCGATTTATAATCACAAGCGCGCTCGACGGCGCGGCGTCGGGCGTGCGCTCTACAGCGCGCTCTTGCGGGGCCTGGTGCTGCAGGGCTTCTACAACGCCCAGGCGGGCATCACCTTGCCGAACGTGGCAAGTGTCAGCCTGCACGAGGCGATGGGCTTCCAACCGATCGGCGTGTACCGCAAGATCGGCTACAAGCTGGGTGCGTGGCATGACGTCGGCTGGTGGCAACTTGCCCTGCAACCGCATGCCGGTGAGCCGCCGCCGCTGCGCGCGTTGTCGGCAGTCCAGGGATCGGCGGCCTGGGAGGCGGCGCTGGCAGCTGGGACATCGCAGCTGCAACTATGAACTGAGCCGGTTGCTCATGATTGCGAACTGCGTGCTCGAAGGCCGTCAGGTGCGGCTGCGCCCGCTCGAAGAGCGTGATGTGCCGTTGCTCGCTCTGTGGTTTGGCGATCCGGATGTCCGCAACTGGACCCATCTGTCGGAAGACCCACCCAGCGCGCAGACGGTTGACGGGCACCGCGAGCGCTATCACCGCATGCGCGCTGACCCACGCCAGGTGCGCTTTTGCATCGAGACCACGGACGGCCATCCGATTGGCGACCTCGGCTTGCTGGACATTCACCCGCACGGTCGGGCCGAGCTGGGCATCACGATCGGCGACAAGGCGTACTGGGGCCGTGGCTACGGCGCCGACGCGATCCGCACCGCGCTGCGCTATGCCTTCCACCAGCTCGGCTGCCGGCGCGTCTACCTCATCACCGATGAGGACAACCTGCGTGCCCACCGCTGCTTCGAACGGTGCGGCTTCGCGCGCGAGGGAGTGCTGCGCGCGCATCGCCTACGCCACGGGTTGCCGCTGAACATGCTGATCATGGGCATTTTGCGCTGTGAGTTCGAATCGAGCTGACGACACCGCCGGGTGGAGAGACCGATGCGTGGAGGAATCCAATGACTGCTGCCCCGTATGCGTCGATGGACGAAGCCTTGGAAATGCTCGCTGCTTACGGACCCGATCTGCGAAATGGTCTTACCAACCATGCGCCGATGGCGGTGGAGGCGCTCTGCGCCATGGGCCGCCCGGAGGCGGTGATGCCGTGGGCGGAACGCTATCGCGCAGGGATGCTGCCCCGTTCTGGCACGCGTCAGCGGATCACGCGCGACACGTGGCGTGCGGCGTTGGCGCAGCTCGATCGCGCCGAGGACTGGAGCATGTTCTTCCGGGAGGAGCTCGAGGACGCACCGTGGCGCGAGGTGCTCAACCGCTGGGTCGGGCAGCTCGCGCCCGGCATCTGTGCCTCCGCAACGCACGGCGTGATTCGGGTGGGACACGCGGCACGCAGCCTGGCCGAATCCGCATCGCCGCAGCGCCGGCGCGAGCTGGCCGATGCGCTGGCGTCCTGGGCCTACGCCTACCAGGAGCTGCCGACCAGTCGCAGCGTGGCGCAAGGCCCGATGCGTCCACACGCAGCGATCATGCACGTTGCCGTGGTGCCGCCCGCGCGGCGGGTGTTTACCGGAACCATCACGTCATCGCTGGAGGCGCTGAGCGAGTTTCCCGACTTCGCACCGGTGATCGAGCTTCTCGACGTCAGCGGCGATCCGGTCGGGCTGGTGTCGGAGCTGACGGACGTGTTTGCGCGCGTCTATCTTGCCAACACGCACGACGTCCTGACCGCGATCGTCTTCATACACGGTGTCACCAGCGTTGCGGCACTCGGCAACCTTTTGCCTTACCTCGACGATGCGACGGCGCGCGCGGCACTGCGCTTCGCCTGGCAAGCAAGCTGTGGCTTGTTTGCCGCCTTCGGCAGCCGGCCGGTGCCGGCAGCGGAGATCGAGCCGCCACGCACCGCTGCCGCCACGCTCGTCGACATGGCGGTGGCGCACGGTGATGAGCACGCCATCAAGTTCACCGAGGCCTGCCTGCGCCAGCACACGCTGCGTCCCTCGCCCGCCTACCTGGCCGCCGCGCTCCACGCCCTGGAGATCCTGCCGCGCGGGTGACGCGACGCCCGCGCGTCTCCAATTCGCGGCAGCGAACCGATCATCCGGCGGATGCGGGTAGTCGCTCCTGGCCCAAACGCGCAGTCTGCGGCGGCTCTTCCGTGAGCGCCGGTTGTTGCCTGTGGAGGAACCAGCGGTCCACGACAACACGCCGCGCAAACCACGCGCTCGCGAACAAGCGCCCGGCGATGGGACCGGCGATCCATTGCGGCACGAAGTCGGTGACACCCAGTCCCGTCCGCCGCGGCCCCAAGCGGGCAATGACGCGGCGCTCATACCCCGCCAGACGCTCGCGGCTGTAGGTGCCATCAGCTTCCAAGATCGTGTCCGCGGCGAGCAGCCCCGACTCGATCGCCGGCCGAATCCCTTCACCGCTTTTCGAATAGGCGAGGCCGGCCGCGTCGCCGATCACCAGCGCCGCGTTGCCGAGCAGTGGTCGCTGTGCCGTGCCGTAGAGGAGATATGGGTGGCCGTGGAACTTCGCCGGAAGGCGCTCCGGGATCGTGCCGCGCTGTTCGAGGACGGCCACGAAGCGCGCCACGTGGTCGCCCAGCCGGTGGGAGTCCTGCCGGCCCAGGCCGATGTTGATGTACGCGCCCTTGCGGACGACCCAGCCGTAGCCTTTGAGGTCGCGCGTGAAGAATATTTCGGGCACGTCGGGCTCCACCCTGCAGGCCAACTGCTGCGTCGGGGAAAGTTCGAACTCCGCCTCCTGCGCCGCGACAATGGGTTCTGTCGCCCCGAGCCGGGTGCCGAGCAGCTGGGCCACTGGACAGAAGTGTCCACCCGCTCCAACCAGCAGCCGGGCGTGAATGGTGTCATTGAGGACCCATCCGCCGCTACGCCGCTCTAAGGTCTTGACCGGCTGCCCCAGGCACAGCTCTGCTCCGGAGCGCTGCAGCAGGTAGTGGTCGAATTCACAGCGGCGGATACCATAGCTGACCGGGCGGCCGTAACGGACCCGCGTTTCGTCGTCTCCCAGGCGGCTGATGGCGAAGCCGCTGAACGGCTGAAACGTCAAACCGTCAGCCATGTACGCTTCGGGGTCGAGCTGCAGTGCTGCGAGAATCTGCGGCGTGATCCAGCCTGCGCAGATCTTGTCGCGCGGAAACCGGCGCCGGTCCCACACGACAACGTGGAGACCCGTGCGGCGCAGCTTCCAGGCGCACGACGAGCCAGCAGGGCCACCACCGACAATCAAGACGTCACAGCTGGTCACGCGCCCTCGGCGGCCGTCTCTACTGATAGAGAGGCGCTCGCGTCCAGCCGACGTCGTTGTGTTGCGGCCGGGCGAAGCTCACCTGGAAGAGCTGCAGCGAGCCCGTGCTGAACGCCGCGATCGATCCGGACAAGTAGAATCGCCAGGCGCGCACGAAGCGCTCGTCGAACATCGCGGCCACCTGCTCGGCGGCACGGTCGAAGCGCGCCAGCCAATGCCGCAGCGTCTGGGCATAGTGCAGCCGCAGGTTCTCGACGTCGAGCACCGCGAAGCTGTACGGTTCGAGAATGGTCATCATCTCCCGCAAACTCGGCGGATAGGCGCCAGGAAAGATGTGTTTCTCCATCCAAGCATTCAGCGGCATGGGCCGGTTGCGACCGATGGTGTGGATGAAGCCGCGGCCATGGGTGGGCAGACAGCGGTCGATGACGCGGCCAAGATCCCTGTAATGCGCCAGGCCGACGTGCTCCAGCATGCCCACCGATACGAAGGCGTCATGGCTGCCGGAGACGTTGCGGTAGTCGTCCTCGATGAACTCGACGCGATCGCTCAGTCCTTCCTTGCGCGCTTGCTCGCGGGCGTAGACGATCTGCTCGTGTGAGATGTTGAACGCACGTACCGTCACGCCGTGCTGCCGTGCCATGTGCAGCGCCAGCGCACCCCAGCCGCAGCCGGCCTCGACGACGCGCTGTCCGGGCTGCAATCCAACCTTGCGGCAGACCAGCTCCATCTTGGCCACCTGCGCCGCTTCGAGCGAGACCTGCGGTGTGGGAAAGTAGGCGCACGTGTAGACCATGCGCTCGTCGAGCCAGAGTCGGTAGAATTCGTTGCCGAGGTCGTAGTGGCGGTGGATGTTGTCACGCGACGCGGTGAGCGTGTTGGCGCGTGGCCGGCGGGCGCGTACCAGCAATCGCTCGACCCAAGGGCGCAGTGGGACCCGGAAGGCGGCTTCCAGAAGACTGACGAGGTCGCCATCTACTTGCAGCCGGCCGTCGGTGTAGGCTTCACCGAACTCCAACTCGGGCCGATACAGCAATCGCCACAAAGTGGAGCGGTCCTTGATTCGCAGTGCACCGACCGGCTCCGTAGCTGCGGTTGATATGAGATCGCCACTCCACAGCGCGACGCGGATCGCCGGGTCGCCCAGCGCTCGCAGAAGCGTCCGCAAGAGCCAGCGGTCTGCAGATGAGACACGCGCCGCGGGCACCTGCGCCGGTACGCGAGCGCTGGCGGCGGTCGACATTGCATCGGCGTTCAAAAGCGGGATGCGCGATTCGGTTGGCATGCATCAACCTCCTTTGTGCTCCTCGCGGGTCACCAGAGCGCCAAGGCTGCCGATGCGTAGGGTGCCATAAAACCCAACGGTCGACTAGAACTATCAGCCAGTCTCACAGACAGCGTCCACTCACGCCACCGGGGGCGCGTCGCAGATTCTGACGGATTGATTTTCGCTTTTTATTCGGGTACGATCCGGGGCGAAAGGAGGACGAAGATGGATGCCGGACTAAACGGGGGGGCGATGACTGAGGATGACGGGTTGGACCTCTGTGAGGTGAAGGAAATCCCCCTGATGGGTAGCGTGGCGGCGGGTGAGCCGTACCAAGCGTTTGCCGTCGACGAGAGCCTCAGCGTGCCGACGACGTTGTGGGGCGGCAAGTCGGTGTTTGCCCTGCGTGTGCAAGGCAACTCCATGATCGACGAAGGCATCCACCACGGCGACTACCTCATCGTCGAACCGCGGGCCACCGCCGACAACGGTCAGACCGTGGTTGCGGAGATCGATGGCTGCGTGACTGTGAAGAGGTACTTCCGCGAAGCCGACGGTCAGGTGCGCCTGCAGCCGGCGAATTCGGAGATGTTGCCGCTCATCGTGCGCGGCAAGCAGGTGCGCATCATCGGCGTGGTCACCGGCGTCCTGCGCAAGTTTGGCTTCGGGGAGAAGCACGCGGTATCCGCGCCGGTCGAGCGTCGCAGCCCGTCGTCCCCGTCGCGGCGTCCAACCCACGATCCGGCGGCCATTGATCTCGCAGTGAACGTCATCGATACGCAGCTCAGTCGGTGGCATGTGGCGATCGCACATGCCCGCCAGGAGCGGCGGCTGCGCCGGCACCTCACGCAGATGGAAGAGTTGGCGCGCGATCTGCAGGCGCTGCGCGACTGGTGCGCGCGCACCAACAAGCCGGGACTACGCCGCGCCCTGCTTGCCGAGGCCAACAAGGTCATCCGTCGCATGCAACGCTTTGCCAGCGTTACGCCGGTGCGTCTACCCGACTTGGTGCTGCATTAGGAAGACAGACAACAGATAACGGACAACAGACCGCAGACCTCGCCGGGGTCCACCCTTGGGTCTGTCATCTGTTGTCTGTGATCGGGTGTCCGCTCGATGCTGCGGATAGGTTCCAACGCGTCGCCTACTCGGGTCCGATCACCAGGACGGCTGGATTCTCGAGGATGCGCTTGAGATCTTCGAGAAAGCGTCCCGCCTCGACACCGTTGAGGATGCGATGGTCGACCGACAGGGTTGCCCGCATCGTCTTCGCAACCGCCAGGTGACCGTCGCGCACGATGGCGCGGTCTTTGATGGAGCCGACGGCGAGGATCGCGGCCTGTGGCGGGATGAGCACGGCGCTGAACTCCTCGATATCGAGCATACCCATGTTCGAGATGGTGAAGGTGCCGCCGGTCAGCTCATCGCCGCCGAAGCGGCCGGCCTGTGCCTTGTCCACCAGCTCCGCGGTCACGCGCGCGATCTGCCGGAGCGAGAGATTTTGACAGCCACGCAGCACCGGCGCGACCAGGCCGTCTTCGATGGCCACCGCGACACCGATGTTGATGTCGTCGTGGTAGATGATCCCGCCCTCCGACCACGACGCGTTCACGCGCGGGTGACGCGGGAGCGTCAACGCTAAGGCCCGAATGATGAGATGGGTGTAGGTGATCCGTTCCGGCACCGTGTCGCTGGCCGTGAGCTGGGCGCGCAATCGAGCGGCGTCGGACATGTCGATTTCGGCGGTGACATAGAAATGCGGGATGTCGCGCTTGGCTGCCGCCATCTGCTTGGCGACCGCGAGGCGGAGCTTGGACTCTTCCTGCCGGCCGCTCGGCGCCGGTTGCGGCTCGGTGACCTGCCGCGGTGTCCACTTGGTTGCGGGCGGCGGCGGTGCGCCGCCCGGCGGGCATGCCCCCCGGGCGCTGGGCGGCGGCGCTGCCGCTACACCCTTGGCTGATGTTGCTGACGCTGGCGGAGGAGGAGCCGAGGGTTTCGGTGGTGCGGGTGCACGGGGCGTTGGTGCTGCGGGGGCCGGTTGCGGTGCGACCGCGGCGGCACGCGCGTCATCGAGCACGGCGATGACGGCGCCGACCGGAGCGGAGCCGCCCTCCTTGACGCGAATCTCACTCAACGTGCCGCTCTGTTCGGCTTCGAGTTCCATGTCCGCCTTGTCGGTCTCGACTTCGGCCAAAACCTCACCCTTCGCGACCGGCTCGCCGAGGTGCTTGAGCCATCGCAGGATGGTGCCCTCCTCCATCGTGTCGCTGAGCTTCGGCATGGTGATCTCAATCGACATGCGCCCGTCCTCCACGCGAGATTATAGCCCGGCTCCAATGGGGAGAAAGTCTGGTCGGAAGTAACGTGAATTGCGGAATGCGGATCTTGGACTCCGAATTCGCAATCCTTACCGGTGGTGTACTCAGCCGTACTGGCGGTCCGAGACCCGCATGCCGGGCAGCCACAGCTCGCGCACTGGCGCGAATGAACGCCGGTGCACGGGTGACGGCCCATACTGCTCGACAGCAGCCAGATGCCGGGGCGTGCCGTAGCCCATGTTCTCCCGAAAGCCGTACTGCGGATACAGCTCGTGCAGTTCGCGCATCAAGCGGTCGCGCGCTACCTTGGCCACGATCGAGGCAGCCGCAACCGAGTAGCAACGCGCGTCGCCGTCGATGAGCGGCGTTTGCGGTACCGTCACGTTCGGGATCTGGCGTGCATCGACGACGATGTGCTCGGGAGGTACGGGCAGGGCCTCCACGGCGCGTCGCATCGCTTCCAGCGCCGCATGGTAGATGTTGAGGCGGTCGATGTCGGCCACATCGACGATGCCGATGCCGATACCCACCGCAGCCGCTTGGATCTTCGCCGCCAACTCCTCACGCAGCGTTGCCGTCAGCAGCTTGGAGTCGTCGACACCGCGCAGCTTGGTGTTGGGAGGCACGATGACTGCCGCCGCCACCACGGGGCCGGCCAGCGGCCCCACCCCCACTTCGTCGACGCCGGCGACGCGTGTCAGACCACTGCGCCACAGCTCACGCTCGACGCGCAGCAGCACCCCCATGCGCGCTGCCTGCCGGCGCTGTCGTTTCGCAATCACCATTGCTTCTGCCACCCTCCGACGCCGGATGACAGAGCACAGACGGCCGCCCCTGTCCAGAGTTGCAGGCCCGCCTGCCGGCCCGCTGCGGGCCGGCGGCGCGGTTCCACCCCGGAGGCCAGAGCGTTACCCTCGCTGCGCGGGACTGTCGTGGTCGCACGCTCTGTGCTCTACTTCCGCCTCGCAGCGGTCAGCGCAGGAGGCCGAAGCGAGCGAGCGTGACGTGGCGAAGGTAAACGAATGCTTGGCTGAGAGCCGCGCCCAGCGAATCGATACCGCTGTCGAGCAGCGACGGCGTGCGATTGGGGACGAAGGCCTGGTGGAACTCGTCGAGCAGCGAATAGAGCACAGCGGCTGCCAGCGCCTGCAGCATCCACGCGGCGCGCCACCGCGGCCAGCGCCCGCGCCGGAATGCCCAGTACAGCAGGCTGCCCAGAATGAAGAATTCGGTGACGTGCGCCGTCTTGCGGATGATGGCGTGCGCGAGCACGAAGTCGGCCTGGCGCAGGTGAGGAAAGAAGAAGCGCAACACTGGATCGATATAGTGGTTGGTGTTGGCGGCGGAAAACGGTTCGGTCGAAAGCAGGGAGATGACGGCCATCCAGGCAATGACCACACCCCAGTATCCCATGACGGGCAGCGGCGACGGGGTGGGTGCGGGTTCCTCTTCGTAGGCTACCGTTGCAGGCGGGTCGTGGTGCGTCATGTTACTGTCAACACCATCTACTTGTAACCGACACATGGATGGTGGAGCAAGCCTGACGAGGTGCCGGCGCGTCAGCAGCATCGGTGCGAAACGGATCTGACATGTTGTCGCAACGCCTCGTCGCGGTCCTGATGCTGCTCGTGCTGCTGGCGCTGATGCTGGTGTCGGCGTATTGGCTCTGGGAGCGCGTACGGGATCTCGCGCCCCCGCCGGCCAAGACCCTGCCGACGCCGGCGGAGACCGCCACGCGAACGGTCACGCCGCTCGCCACCGTCGTCAAGGCGCCACCCGGATATCGCCTCGCTGGGGTGGCCGTCGGTGAGCCGGAATCGTTCGCGGTCGTCGAGCCGCCATCCGGCGCCCACGGGCTGTATCGCGTCGGTGACGACGTGCCGGGATTGGGCCGCCTCCTGCGCATCGAGGCCGAGCGGGTTGTGGTGCAGGGTGAGGGCGGTCAGTTTGACGTGTGGTTGATGCCAGCATCCACTGTGACGCCAGTGCCCAACCTGAGCTCGGCGACGACGGCATCGCCGCCGCAGCGCACTCCTGTCCCTACGACGAGGCCGCAGGCCCCGGGCGCGCGCACAGCTCCCGAATCAACGCCTTCATCCGCTCCGGGTCGATCGGTTTCTTGAAGAGCACGCCTTCCAGGCCTTCGAGGCGACTGCGTTTGATGACATGGTCGCGGTCGTAGTAGTAGCCAGTCATCAGCAGCACGGGCGTCGTGCCACGCCGTTTCACCTCCATGAAGAGGTCGTAGCCGTCGAGGTCCGGCATCACCACGTCGCTGACCACTGCGTCGACGGTCGTGCGATCGAGGACTCGCAGGGCTTCCAGGCCGCCGCTTGCGGTGATGACCTCGCAGCCTTCCTCGGCCAGTAAATCGCGCACCGACTGAAGCACGCCGAGGTCATCGTCCACCACGAGAATGCGCAAGCCCGCCAGGGTGCGCCGTGGCCGCTCGGCGGGGCGCGGCGCCAGATCGGTCATCTGCGTGCCGGCGTGATACTCGCGTGTGCCGTACGCGCCGCCACGGGCCATGACCACCAGGCGATTGATGATGGCTTGAATCTTCCCGACTTCGCGGCGCACCGCGTCGATGCGCTCCTCTTCAACCACGGCGTGCTCGTCCGACGCCGAGTCGCGCACATAGGTGTCCAGCAACTCCACCTGGTTCAGGATCACCTCGAGCGGGTTATTGATCTCGTGGCAGACCGCAACCGCGACCTCACCCAGCGTCGCCAAACGGTCGGTGCGCCGGATCTCGCGCAGATCCTTGGCGAAGCCGATGGAACCAATCTCGAGGCCGGCATTGTCGTACAAGATGGAGCCCGAGATGGCCACCGGCAGCAGCTGCCCCCAGCGGTCGGTGAACACCGTCTCGAAGCTCTTCACCTTCCCCGGACCGCCCCAATGCTCGCTGCGCATGGCTTCCATCACACGACGCGCCTCGGCCAGCGTCGGGTACAACTCGGTGACCGGGCGCCCGAGGATCTCGGCAGCGGTGTAGCCGAGGTTCTTCTCTGCGCCGTCGTTGTAGAAAACGATGCTGCCGGCGCGGTCGACGGCGATGACGATGTCGGGAGAGCTTTCGATCAGCTGCTCCAAATAGTGCGGGGGAAATTTGTCGAGTGTATCGGGAAAGCGACGAGCCGGACTCTGTGACATGGTAGGGAACCTCAGGATCAGCGGGCGCCGAAGCCCGCCGGGCGTGCCCACGCTTCCGTGCGCCCCGGCGGTACGGGCACCCGCTCGCGCTGCTTGCGCGCCAGGCGGAGAAAGACCTTCATGGAATTTTCGAACTCTTCGATCGGCCGCACGTCGAGCAGTCCCTCGCGTACGATCGCATCGAAAACCTGGACGCCCTTTTCGGTGCGCAGCACGGTGATCGTCCAGTTGGTAGCGCCGACACCTCCGCACGAGATGTCGGCCAGTTCGGCGGAAAAGTCGCCGCAGTGGTGGCATTCGGGCCGTGCGTACTCCTGTGCTTGCCGCAAGTTGATCTCGACCAGTTCGCCGTCCTTCTTGAAGATCTGCACCTTGCCCTTCACGTTGAACTGCCGGATCTCGGAGAGTGGGATGCCCAGCTGGCCCTGGATGTGATCGACCATCAACTCGCCGAAGCTGAAGACCTCGCTGCACAGTAAGCCGATGTTCAGCGCGACGCGCTCGCCGTATCCCTTCAGGAACCCGCGTTGCTTGTCGATGATCTTGTCCTTCTTGCGGCCGTTGTTGAGGAAGGCCGGATCGACGAGCTGCATCTTGCGCACCGGCGTGATCTGGCAGGGGACGCCGACGAACGCGAGCTTGGTGAGGCCCAGCTTCTCGGCATCCGCGAGCGCGAGGTTGTTTGGGCAGTATGTATACCAGGAGCTGGCACTGCGAATGGCGTCGTCGACTGTGGTCACAACCTTCGGGAGGGGCTCACACGGCTTGTCCGGGTCGGTCGCCGAGACCACCGCGCCGTCGAACGTGCCGTTGCGCAAGCCCCAGCAGAGAATCGTCGTTACCACTCCGCCGTCTTCGCAGCGCGCCAGGATCTCGGGGTCCTTGCAGCGCGCGGCAACGACCCGGCGATACACACCGAAGCCGCCGCGATAGGCGCCGTTGTCAGGAAAGACCTGATCGGTCAAATGGTGCTCGCGCTCACCCAGCCGCGGGCACACCTGCGCGCAGCAGTCACAACCAATGCCTTCACTGATGCCGCAGTAGTCGAAAGGGTGCGTGGCCTTGGCCACCTGCTTGGGTTTGCCGGCGATGTAGTCGATGACGTTGTGCGGGCACACCAGGACGCAGCTGCCGCATTCGCAGCAGCTGCCGTACGCCACCACCTCGTTCATCATCTCCTTGAAGCTGGAAGTCATCACAGCCCCTACTCCCGACGCTTAGCCCTGGCTACCCGGAGAGTCAACGGCGATGTCGCATCGGCATCAGGCACGTCACGGAAGCGCTGCATGTCGATACCGCCGTCCGGGGTCATGCGAATGGTTACCGCTCCGTCAAGATCCGTGCGTGCCAGCACGCAATGGCGTGCCGCATAGCGCTGCAACACATCCGGATGCGGGAAGCCGAAGCGATTCTGGTACCCGGCGGAGATGACGGCGAAGCGCGGCGCAACTGCATCGAGAAAACGCGCGCTGCTCGACGTATGACTGCCGTGATGCGGCACCTTCAGAACGGCGCTGGCAAGTTGGCTGCCGGCACTGGTGACGACAGCGTCCTCGCCGAGCGCTTCAATGTCGCCTGGGAAGAGCACGCGCCTACCGGCCAACGCGAGGCTCAGCACGAGGGATTCGTCATTGTCCTGCAACCTGAGCCCCTCCGACCGCGGCGAGTGCACGCGGACATCGACGCCGCCTATGTGACGTGCCGCGCCTGCCCGGAGAACGCGGCGCGCCACGCTGCC
Organism: Candidatus Margulisiibacteriota bacterium; assembly: GCA_035541735.1. GTDB lineage: Bacteria > Desulfobacterota > Binatia > HRBIN30 > HRBIN30 > DATKMS01. Next base: position 22,197 of record DATKMS010000305.1, on the reverse strand, counting down.
AGCCAGCAGGGCCCTTTCCAGTTGTGCGAATCGATCAGACTCGGCCGCCGCACCGTTCGACCAGAATTCATGCGGCGAAAACTGCGTCGCCACGAAGCCGAGGCCGCCGTAGTGATCGCTATCCGGGTGGCTGAGCACCAGGTAGTCGACGTGTGCGATTTTGCGACTCCACAAGAATGGTGCAACGACCCGTTCACCCATATCGAAGGCGTCACCAGCTCCGCCGCCGTCGATGACCATCACTGCGGCGCCCGGGAACTCCACGACCGCCGCATCGCCTTGTCCGACGCTGAGGAACGTGAGCCGCAGGTCGCGACGGTGATAGCGAGCGGCGTACCACCACGCGGCGTCGACTGACGCGAGCATGACGAGTACCCCCAAGGCGGCCAGTCGTGTGCGCCCGGCGAGCCGCACCAGTGCCAACAACGCCGCATACATCACCACCAACTCAATCGCCGTGGGCGTGACCACGCGCACCGCGGCACAGGGCCAGGCAGCGAAGAACCGCACCAGCCACAGGCCCAACTCAACCACCGGTCCGGCGAGACACACGCATGCCCATGCCAGCGCCTCCGAACCCAGGAAGAGCAGTGCACCCAGCAACCCGAGGGCCACCGCCAGCGACCCCAGCAAGGGGACAACGACGGCGTTGGCGAGGACGGCAATGAACGACACCTGATTGAAGTGCAACGCCGTCAGCGGCGTCGTGGCCGCCAGTGCACTGAGCGAGACCGCCGCGTACACCGCCAACGGCCGCCACAGCCGGCTCCGCCAGCCGCGTAGACGCAGCAGGTGGGCATCTTCCCAGCGCCTCCACCACGGCCAGAAACGCTCGAGCGCCAACACCAGGCCGAGCACGGCGACGAACGACAACTGGAACGAGATGTCCAAGGAGCTGCCGGGCGACATGACCAGTACGATGATCGCCGCTGCTGCCAGGCTGACGACGAGATGCCGTTCGCGGTCGACGATCATCGCTCCGATGAACACCACGATCATCAGCAGCGAGCGCACGGTTGCCACGTTACTCCCGGCGATTCCGGCATAGAGCAGCACCGGAACGATGGACAGGGCCGCCGCCAGCTTGGGCACGTTGGCGGCGAGCAGCAGCCAGCGGCTACGGGCGAGCAGCCAGCGGCACAGGGCGTATGCGACCGCAGCGACCAGACCGACGTGCAGGCCGGATATGGAGAGGACATGGCTGACCCCCGCGCGATTGAACGCCGTGCGCAACTCGGTGGGCAGCGTCGCGGCGGTGCCGATGATCAACGCGCTCAGCACGCTTGCCTGTGGTTCGGCCAGGCTTCGTTGAATCAGCGCCCCGAAGCCGCGCCGCCAGCGCGCGAACCATGCGCCGATGCCGTCCTCGGCGTGCCCGAGTCGCGTGAACTCGCCATCATCATCCGCGAATGCCGTGACGTACACGCCCTGACGTGCGAGGTAGGCCGCGTAGTCGAACTCGCCCGGGTTGCCGAAGTTGCGCGGCCGGCGCAGCGACACCGTGGTGCGCAGTCGGTCGCCCGCCGCCCACTGGTGCTCGAGGCGTCGGGTGGCCAGCAGCACCGTTCCCCGGGTTGGTCGCCATCCCTGTCCCTCATCGACCTGCTCCGCCTGCAGCAACAGGCGGGTGCGCGCACCGCGCAGTTCGGGATCTGCCAAGAGCAGTGCTTCGATGTCGACCGGTGCGTGGGTCACGGCGAGCGCAATGTGGTCGGGCGGCAAGCGAGGCCGATAAACGCGATCCGCGCCGAGATAGCCGGCAACCAGCGCGAGCAGGAGCACACCGACGTGCCGCCAGGCGAGGTCGGGTGAGACAAGCACGGCCGCGGCGCCAGCGGCCGCGGCGGCGAGGGCTGCCGGCGCGATCGTCATCCCGTGCCCGGCCAGGGCATCGCCGAGCAGCAGGCCGACGGCGACGCTCACCAGGAGAGGTGCGCCACGCAGCGTGTCGACGCAGGAACGCCATGTGGCCGCCAGCGCGGCTGCCAGCGCGTACACCTCACTGCCTGTCTTCGACCGGTGTGGGATCTGTTGGAGGCGCTGGCGGTTCGGTGAGGGTGTTCTTGATCTGCGCCGCAAGGCTGGGCGAGATGCCCGGCACTGCGGCGAGTGCCTCGAGGCTGGCAGCGCGGATGCGCTGTACGCTGCCGAAGTGCCGCAGCAGCCGCTTGCGCCGCGTGCTGCCGATGCCGGGAATGCTGTCCAGCACCGAGCGCAACCGCTCTTTGGTGCGCAGTTGGCGGTGGTAGGTGATCGCAAAGCGGTGCGCTTCGTCGCGCACCCGCTGCAACAGGAAGAGCGCCGTCGAGTTGCGTTTGAGAACCACCGGATTCTTGCGGCCCGGTAGAAATACCCGTTCCTCGCTGTGCCTGATCTCAACGGCCTGTGGATCCCGTTCGACGCGCAGCTTCGCCAGACCGACCGCGTCGACTTCGTTGATTTCCAGCTCGCGCAGCACCTCGAGCGCTACGTTGAGTTGCCCCTTGCCGCCGTCGACCACCAGCAGATCGGGATAGCTGCCCTCTTGCTTGGCGCGCGTGAAGCGGCGCATGAGGACCTCGTACATCATGCGGAAGTCGTCGGCTTCGGGGACCGTCTTGATGCGAAAGCGCCGGTAGCGGCTTTTGTCGGGCTCGCCCTCGTCGAACGTCACCATCGATCCGACGGCCAGTCGGCCTTGGATGTTGGAGATATCGAAGCACTCGATGCGCTTGGGTGCATTGCGCAGGTGCAGCTTGCGTTGCAGCTCTTCACTCATGCGCTCGTGCTTGCGTTCGGCATCCTGCCGTTCGCGGAAGCTCTGCGCCGCATTCTCCGCCGCCATCTCCAGCAAGCGTACCTTGTCGCCGCGCTGCGGGCGCAGGATCTCGACGCGCTTGCCCTTGCGCTCGCTCAGGTAGTCGGCGCGCACCTCCTGGTCTTCCATCTCCACAGGGACCAGGATCTCGTCGGGCACGTAGCGGTCACCCTGGTAGAATTGGGTGAGCAGCTCTTCGAACACATCCTCGTCGGGCAGCTCGAAATCTTCGAAGCTATACGCCTGGTTCCCGGTGAGCTTCCCCTGGCGCACGAACAGTACCTGGGCTTCGATGAAGCCACCCTCACGGTACAAGCCGAAGACGTCCTGGTCCTCCCCCCAGTGGGCCACCACCTGCTGGCGTTCCTGCGTGCGCTCGATCGCACGGACCTTGTCGCGCAGGCGGGCGGCGTCTTCGAAGCGCAGCTCTTCGGCGGCACGGTGCATGTCACCTTCGAGTTGGCGGACCAGCTGCTGGCTCTTGCCTTCGAGCAACATCACGGCCTCGCGCAAATGCTGCTGGTAAACGGTTGGGTCCACCGGCAGGCAGCAGGGGCCGAGGCACCGCTTGATTTGATACTCCAGGCACGGGCGCGAGCGGTTGCGGAACACGCCGTCGCTGCAGGTGCGCAACGGGATGACCTTGCGGATCGTGTCGAGGGTCTCGCGGACGCTGTAGGCCGAGGCGTAGGGGCCGAAGTACTTGCTGCCGTCCTTGACGATCTTGCGGGTGACCAGGATGCGCGGCCACGCGTCCTGGGTGGTCACCTTGACGCTGACGTAGGACTTGTCGTCTTTGAGGCGGATGTTGTAACGCGGCTTGTACTGTTTGATGAGATTGTTTTCGAGAATCAGCGCTTCCTTGTCGTTTGCGGTGACCAGCGTCTCCAAGTCAGTGACGCGTTGCATGAGGAAGCGCACCTGGCTGCGCTCGTCGCCGCCACGGAAGTAGGTGCGGACGCGGGCGCGCAGGCTCTTCGCTTTGCCGACGTAGATGACCTTGGCGTGCTTGTCTTTGAGGAGATAAACGCCCGGCCGCGCGGGCAGCGCGTCAAGCTTCTCGGCGAGCTCTGGGCCGAGCCCCGGGGCAAGTCCCGCGGCGGGCGGCGACGAAACCCCTAGCGCGGGCACGGCGTCTGCTTCGCTGTTGTCTTCGGGCACGTGGGAATTATACCGATGCGCACCGCGCGCGGCGACCAGCGCCGACGTCCTACCGAGCCGCAGCGACGTGGCCGTAAGCTTCGAGTTGGGTGGTGAGTGACGGGACGCCGGCTTATCGCGCCTCCGGAGTCCACTCGAAGGCGAGCTGATGCTTTTTGCGCGTGTTGCATTCTTTGCAAGCGGGGACCAGGTTCCCCTTGTTCGAGCGGCCGCCACGGATCAACGGCACGAGATGATCCATGGTCAGTTGCGCCGGGGGAAACTTGTTGCCGCAGTAGTGGCAAACCCCGGTGGATCGGCGCCGTTTCCACCATTGTGACTGCCGCAATTCGCGGGCCTTGGCGCGCTCGCGCTTGATTTCGTCGTCGGACAGGACGCTGACCCACTCGCTCATTGCTCACAATGATCGTCAGGCACGAGCAACGAGTCAATACGCGAGCACGGATCGAAAGTGATGGCGCTCAGCCCGAGCGGACGCACACTCAGAGTGAGTGCGGACGCTGTAACCCAAGCGTAGCAACTTCGGGGGACCGCCGGGAATCGGCTGACCGTTCTCAGCTGACGGCGCGCTGCAGAAGCGATGGGCACTACGATTGCTCCGAACGTCGAGCACGGATGAGGCGTAACCCGCCGCAGGGCAGCTTGGACGATGTTGATCTGGGAACGGGTGCGCAAAGGGGGCTGCATGGCGCGTCTGTTTGTGTGCGATCACGATGGCAGTATTACTGCCGACATCGAAGCCAGTGGGGCTGTGCTTCGTGAGGCTCTGGATCATGAACAAGCCGACACGGTTGTTCGGTGTGCTGTTCTCATGGCGTTGTCGGCACTTGCAGAGGGCGGGGCCTGGCCGACCGCGCTCCTGGAATGCATGTCCGATTTCATGGATGCGATGCGGGCACACATGCGCACCGCCGAGCTGATTTGATCCCAGCCTGGGCCCGGGCTGCAGCCCCAGCTAGAGGAGGAACGCAGAGTTCGGCTTTGGGCAAGGGCTCGGGCGCGGGCTGAGCAAGGGCCGCAAAAGAGCGCCGGCCGCCGGCCTCAGGCCACCAAGAGGCGATCAAGCTCGCCCTTTTCATCGAGTGAGCGGAGGTCTTCAAACCCACCGATCGGACGATCGTTGATGAAGATCTGAGGCACCGTGCGACGGCCCGAGACCTCGATCATTCTGTTGCGGAGGTCGTCGTCGCCGCCGACGTCGACCTCGTCAAACGGTACACCCTTGTGTCGCAGCAGGGCCTTCGCTTGCACGCAGTATGGGCAGTACTGCGTTGTATACATCACCACCTTCGCCATCCGTTCTGTGATCTCCTCCGCGGTCACCGTAACGGCTGTGCAACGGGCTCGCAAGCACTGGCCGTCAGGGGCGCGCCAGATGCCCGCGCTGAGGCCGGACATGCGACTTTGGCAAAGCGACCGGCAGTTGCGCGCCCACGAACTGGAGAGTATAGCGCAGCGGCACGTGCGTCCCGGTTGGCCATACATGTTCAGGGCACTCGCGCTCGTCGGAGTCGCGGCGACTCTGGCGCTGTCGTCCTGCACCCTCGCGCGTGGGCATGAGCCGGCGCCCGCGCCACCGGCGTCCGCGGTGCTGGCGCCTGACAGCGCTACGGCGCACCACTCCTTCGATGACGTTGCGAAGTGGACCAAGGTTTTCGATGATCCCGCGCGTGACGAGTGGCAGAAGCCAGGCGAGCTGATCGCGGATCTGAAGCTCCATCCTGGGATGCGGGTCGCCGACCTGGGAGCGGGGACCGGTTACTTCAGCCGCTACTTAGCGGCGGCTGTCGGCAGCGACGGCACGGTGTACGCCGTGGACACCGAACCGAACCTCGTCGTGCATCTGCGCGAGCGGGCGGAGCAGGAGAACACGCCGAACGTCGTGCCCATCCTCGCGTCGGCCGACAACCCGCGCTTGCCCGTGGCCGGCATCGATCTCATCCTGATCGTTGACACCTACCACCATATCGATGCACGGCGCGCGTACTTCGGGCGGCTGCGGCGCAGCCTGGCGCCCGGGGGCCGAGTGGCGATCGTCGACTGGCAGAAGCGCGACCTGCCGGTCGGCCCGCCGCCGATCCACAAGCTGGCACGCGACCAGGTCGTGGACGAAATGACGGCGGCGGGCTACGTGCTCGCCGCCGAGCCAGACGTCCTCCCGTACCAGTACGTCCTCATCTTCCGGCCTCGTTGAGTTGCACCGCGCCAGTGTAATCGATAGGGAACGAGGAGCACCGAACAGGAGGGTCATCATGCGCGCTGCCGTGATGCGAAGTTCGCAGTTGGTCGTGGACACCATTCCCGATCCGGTCCCGCATGAGGGTGAGGTGTTGGTGAAGACGCTCGCCTGCGGCATCTGCGGCTCGGATCTGCATGCGCTCAAGCACGCCGCCAAGTTGGTGGAGGTTGCCAAGGAGACCGGCGCACCCTTCCAACTCGACCTGACACGCGACGTCGTGATGGGCCACGAGTTCTGTGCCGAAGTGATCGACTACGGCCCGAACACGAGTGCTGCGGTACGTCCGGGTGATCGCGTGGTGTCGATGCCCATGCTGTTCCGTGGCGGGCGCATTGAGGGAGTGGGCTACTCGAACGAGGCGCCGGGTGGTTACGGCGAGCTGATGACCTTGTCGGCCGCACTCGTGCTGCCGGTGCCCAACGGCCTGACGACCGAGCACGCGGCGCTCACCGAGCCGATGGCGGTCGGCGTCCATGCCGTCGCCAAGTCACGCCTCGAAGCGCACGACGCGCCCTTGGTGATCGGCTGCGGACCGGTGGGTCTGGCCGTGATTGCGGCGCTCAAGCTGAAGGGTGTCGAGCCGATCGTCGCGGCCGACTTCTCCCCGAAGCGCCGGGCGCTGGCCGAGCGCATGGGCGCCCACATCGTCCTCGACCCGGCGCAGCGACCGGCGGTGGCGGCCTTCGTTGAAGCGGCGAACATGCGGCCGGCGGTGATCTTCGAATGTGTCGGCGTGCCCGGCATCCTCCACGACATCATGCGTGCGGCACCGGTTGGGTCACGCGTCGTGGTTGCCGGCGTGTGCATGGAAGACGACCGCATCAAGCCGATGCTCGGCATCAACAAGGAGCTGTCGATCCAGTTCGTCCTCGGCTACACGCCGGAAGAGTTTGCGGGCACTTTGCAGCACATTGCCGAGGGAAGGATCGACGTCGCTCCGTTGGTGACAGGTCGGGTTGGGGTCGAAGGTGTTCCCGGAGCGTTTGAGACGTTGGCCAGGCCCGATCACCACGCGAAGATCCTGGTCGAACCGTGGAGGGCGTGAGGCGGCCCAACCGGCACCACGGCGCACGCAGTTGTCGAACTGAATCGAAAGGATGCCGGTACATGCAAGTTCATGCTCGTCGAGCACGGCAACTACTTTGATACGGTTCTTGTTCCTAGGCTATAGTGGATCGTTTACAGCCCCGAGTGGAAGGATGGTCTCGCAAAGCGCCAACCGACCGATGACGAGGTTACGCGGACCCCGAATCTCATGAAGGTCATTCGCGTCGAGAATTGCGACGACAGCCTCCACAACATCACCGCAACGGAAACGCTGAGACGCGAAAGTGAACGGGCCTATGCCCACAAGGCGAAGCTGTCCGGCGACACGTATCGGCTTGCGTACCTAGTCAACCTCCCGCTCGAAGCAAGCGCCGCCATGCTGAACCTCGCGGCGCTCGAACACCCCTTCGATTACACCGTCGAAGTGCTTACCGAGGACGGCCCCCAGGCCCAGACCGTTGACCTCGTCGAGACGTTCAATTGGCTCTACGACTTGCAGGTGCAGCGCCTCGAAACGTGGCGCAATCCGCAGGACGAACGGAAGTACCGCGTCGTGAAGGCGCGCAATCGCGACAATCGCCGCGTGCTGGTTCTCTGGCGCGACATGGCGGACCTCGATCCCGTGGTCGAGCGCAAGTTCCTTGAGGGCGAAGCTGAAGGACGAAGCCCAGTTCGATGAAATGCTGATCAACGGCGACATGGCAACACCGGGGTTCGGGTCCCTGGATCCGCTGTTCAGGCAATTGATGGAGGAGGGCGAGACGTAATGGCCGATCATCTGGCGGCGCACGCGGCGGAGATCCGGCGTCTCGCCGCAGCACACGGCGTCGGCCATCTCCGCATTTTCGGCTCCCGCGCAACCGGAACCGAGACGCCGAGCAGCGACCTCGATCTGCTCGTCGACGTGGCTGCTGACCGCGACCTGCTCGATCTGATCGAGTTCAAGCTCGACCTCGAAGACCTGCTCGGTTGCAAGGTCGATGTGGTCACGGAAGCCGGGCTCAGTCCCTATCTGCGCGACCGCATCCTGCGCGAGTGCCGGCCGCTATGAAGGACGACGCGGTCTATTTGCGGCACATCCTGGATGCCGTGGCGAAGGTTGAGCACTATACGGCGGGCGGGCGCGATGCATTCTTCCCCGACCCGATGATTCAGGACGCCGTGCTACGCAACCTCGAGATCATCGGCGAGGCGGTGCGGAATCTCTCTGCGACTTGCGCCGCCGCCACCCCGAAGTGCCGTGGCGCAGCATCACGGCGTTGCGGAACGTCCTGATTCACGAATACTTCGGCGTCGATCTGGAAATCGTCTGGCGGCTCGTCACGCGACGCCTCCCGACCCTCAAGCGCCACGTGGAGGCGCTCCTCGCGGGAGAGCCCTCGTGCGGCTAGAGCAGTCGCTGGTTCTCAACCGCTACCTACCCCGGCTTCGTCTTGTGGGTGAAGAACAAGCGCGCCAAGGAGACGCGTGTCCTATTCATCGAACCGCACGGGCTGCATCATGCTGGCCTGCCGGGGAATGAGGACAAGATCGAAGTACTGAAGGAACTGGGAAAGCTCAGCGACGACGAACCGTTCCGTCGCAAGAAGGTCACGTTAGACGGGTACGTCTTGACCGATACGCCGCTGCCGACCATGTCCGCAAAGCCCAGCAGGACCAGCTCACCGCCATCGACGCGCTCCGCGGTGCGGTACCGCGGGGGCGTTCAGCGAGGAGCCGTGATCTGATAAGAAAGAGGACTCGGAGGTGCCGCGATGAAATCACGAGCCCGCAAGAAGACGCGAACGCTACCGAAGCGACGGGGAAAGGCCCGTGTGCCGCGGCTGCCCAAGTATGACCCGACCGCGAAGCCGATCTGGGAGATCATGGAGGAAATCTCGGCAATGGTGCCCGACTCCGAATGGGCCAAGGTCCCGCCGGATCTTTCGATCAACTTTCATCACTACCACCACGGGGCCCCCAAAGAGAAGGAATGAGGAGCGTCTTCGCCGATGCGGGCTACTGGATCGCGATGAGCAACCCGCGCGACTCCCTTCATGCCCGCGCGAAGGAGCTGTCCAGGTCCCACCAATCGATGCGTCTGGTCACCAGCGAAATCGTACTCACAGAGTTCCTCGATGACTTTTGCCACCGTGGCGAGTTCTTCCGCAAAGCGGCGGTGGCCGCCGTCCAGCGCCTGCGGAAGACCTCCAGCGTGACGATCATTCCGCAGACCAGCACACAGTTCCGAGACGCCTTGACGCTATATGCGGCAAGAAGCGACAAGACGTGGAGCCTCACCGACTGCTCGTCCTTCCGCATCATGGAGCGGTACGAGATCAGAGAAGCCCTGACACACGACACCCATTTCGAACAGGCAGGCTTTCGCGCGCTGCTACGAAACGAATCGTGACGGATCTGGCTCTCGACTGTGAACTCTCGATTGTCGACTCGCTAAGGTGCAACCTCGTCTAGAAATTCAGTCTCAACCCCGGCCGCGGCCATTGCATTGTAACCAGCCGTCCCGTACCGGAGAGCGTGATGTACGCGGTGCGCAGGTCCGCACCGCCGAAGCAGATGTTTGTGGTCAGCGGGTCGGGCGTCGCCACGTGCTCGATCGACGTGCCGTCGGGTGAGATGACTGTGATGCCGCCGTTCACCAGTGTCGCTACGCACACGTTGCCGGCGCTATCGACGGCGAGCGAGTCGAACAGTTGGAAGCCGGGCAGCCCAGCCAGTAACGAACCGCCGCTCGGCCCGAACGTGCCGGCAGCATCAATCTCCCCAGGCCCTTTCAGGTTCCAGGACCACACCCTGCCCGTGTGCGTCTCCGCGACATACAGCCGCTTGCCGTCGGGGGAGAGGCCGATGCCATTGGGCGCATCGAGCGGAAAGATCACCTCGCGGATCAGTGACCCATCTGGCTTCGCGTAGAGCACTCCGGTTCGGTCCCGGTCGCGCTCGCGCAGCTTGCCGTGATCCGTGAACCAGAAGCCGCCGGCGGCATCGAAGACGATGTCGTTGGGCCCACGCAGCGGATGCCCGTCGCACTCGGTGTAGAGATCCTGCACCCTACCGGTTGTGAGATCGACGCGTTGGATGCGGCCGCCGATGTAATCCTTGGGTTGGTTGCCGGGAATCGTAAACCCGCCGAGGTCGTGCCATTCGAAGCCGCCGTTGTTGCAGATGTACGCGGCACCGTCGGGCCCGATCGCCGCGCCGTTCGGCCCACCGCCGGTGTGCGCGACCACGGAGATCTTCCCATCGGGCGTGACCCGGCTCAGAGTGCCACGCTTGATCTCGACGAGCAGGACACTGCCATCGGGCATGGCGATGGGCCCTTCGGGAAACTGCAAGCCACTGGCGATCTCACGCAACTCACTCATTGGTCATCCTCCGTTCTGTATGGAGCGGCCTTGCGCGAGACACCTCGTACTCCTGCATGCGTCCGTGGTAAAGCACCCCCATGAGCCAGCGCAGCGACCAGCATCTCGTGTGGATGGACATGGAGATGACCGGGCTCGACCCGGAACGCGACACGGTGCTGGAAATCGCCACGCTGATCACGACCGATGCCCTCGACCTGGTGGCCGAGGGGCCGGTGCTGGTCATCGGTCATCCGCAGGGAGTACTCGATGCGATGGATCAATGGAACCGCGAGCATCACGCCGCCTCCGGCCTGACAGCACGCGTGCTCGCGGCGACCACCACAATGGCGGAAGCTGAGACGCGGACGCTGGCATTTGTGAAGAGGTATTGTCCCGAGCGCACCTCGCCACTGTGCGGGAACTCCATCTGGCAGGACCGCCGCTTCCTAGCGCGTTACATGCCGCAGCTGGAAGCGTATCTCCACTACCGCAACATCGACGTGAGCACCGTCAAGGAGCTGGTGCGCCGCTGGTATCCGAACGGCCCAAAGCCCCCCGAGAAGAAGCACGCCCACCTCGCCCTCGAGGACATCCGCGAGTCGATCGACGAGCTCCGGTTCTATCGGCAGCACTACTTCGCCGTGGGACCGAGGTAAGGGGTGCTCAGAACGCCGCCGCAAATGCGGCCCGCAGGTCGACGTCCGTCCGTTGATCAATACATTCCTGCACGCGTTGTCGAACGGCGTCGTCATGGCGGTACACGCCCAGCGCCGCGATAGCTTCGCGCGCCGTCGGGCCATCTGCTTCCGTGATGAGTGCGAGCAAGAAGGCGAGTGGCTGATCGCGTCGAAGCATGGCAATTGCCAGAAGCGCGGTGCGTCGCAACGCCACCGCAGCCGTGCGCTCCCACCACTGCCGCAGGACGTCGAACGCTTCAGGCAAGCGTGAGCCGCCGAGGGCGAGCGCAGCGGCTTCGCTGATCGCGGTGTCTGGCGCATCCAACAGGCGCCCGGCGAAGACGAGGGAGGACGCCGGTGCGAGGCGCAGCAAACCTGCCAGACATTCCGAGATTACCGTGGAGTCATCGTCGCCGCTCAGCACTTTCAGCCGCAACAACGGCACGCCGTGGTCGCTGCCGTAGTAGGCGATTGCCTGCGCAGCGGCAGCACGCGCGCGCGCCTCGGGGTCTGCCAGCAGGTCGGCCAACTCGACCAACACGTCCGGATAGTTCATGTGCGCCAGGCCGAGCGCGCACGCCGCGCGCAGGTCGACGGCGGTGTCGACCCTGCCGCCGTACACGGGTTCCATTTGCCGATGGCGGATGCCGCGCAGGAAAACGCTCTCGTCGTCGTGTCCGATCCGGTACAAGGCGTCGGCAATCGCCGCTTTGGCGCGGCAGTTCGGGTCGGTCTTGACCGGGTTCACCATGAAGCGCTCGAAGGCGGCCACCAGGTCCGATGCCAGCGCAGCGATCTCGAACTCCCCGGCGATCTGCGCTGCCTTGGCGGCGGCATGCGAACTCTTACCCGCGAGTGCTTGGCGCAGCTGTGCGCGCGCCGCGGCCGACGTGGGGTCGTCGCGCAAGCGATGGAGCGCGGCCAGGGTGTCTTCGAGCGTGCGTGACTTTGGCATGGCCCGCCTCTTTCAAAGATTCGGCTCGCTGGCGCCACGGACGCCGAGCCTGTGGTGGTTGGGAAGCGGTCGCGCGCGGCGCCAGCCGCCGGGACCCATCATGCCCATCCTCCTCCCCGCGCGCGATCGTGACAGAAGAGTTGCGCCCGCGCCAGTTGCTCGGGCTATTGCTTCCGTCTGCCCTGCGGTTGACGTACAGTCCCCCCCGTGCAGCCGGATTTCGCCATCCCAGACAAGCTCTGGTGCTCTCCGGCTCCGCGGGAGGGGCAAATCGACGTGTGACACTTCAGGAGGGCCCATGCGACGCATCGTGATGTTCAACCGTGTGACGGCCGACGGTTACTTCGCGGGGGTAGACGGAAACCTGAATTGGGTCGTGCCCGACCAGGAGCTCGACCGCTCGGCGGCAGCAGCAATCGAGCGGGCCGACACCGACACCATTCTGTTCGGGCGTCGGACGTACGAACTCTTCGAAGCGTTTTGGTCCCGCGCAATCGACGACTCTCCCACATCGCCCGACCCGCACGATGCCGGCCGGCGGTCTCCAGAAATGCGCGTCATGGCGCGCATGTTGAACAAGATGACCAAGTTGGTCTTCTCGAGAACGCTCAAGGAGGTCACATGGAGGAATTCGCGCCTCGTGCGCGAACTCGACCCGCGCGCGATCGAAGCCATGAAGCAGCAGTCCGGCAAAGACATGATCGTCTTCGGTAGCGGCTCCATCGTGTCGCAGCTCACGCAGCACGGTTTGATCGACGAGTATCAGTTCGTCGTCAGCCCGATCCTCCTCGGTAGCGGTCGGGCGTTGATCAGCCGTGTGTCGAGGAGCGTGCGGGTGGATCTCCAGGAGGCCAAGAAGTACCCGTCGGGCAATGTGATGCTGCGCTACGCGCGTGTGTGCTAGGTGTTTGCTGCTGGAACTGGAGGTATACACAATGATTCGCTCAGTACTTGGCCGCGCCCTGTTCGTCGCCATCGGCGCAGCCGCCGCGGCACTCGCCATTGGGCGGCGCGCCACCACGGAGCCGGCGCAATCCGAGCTCGGCGTGCCACACACGCAGGTCACGTCGGCCCGTGCGCGTCGCGACAGCGTTGACGCGGGCGGTGCGGGTGTGTACCCCGCCGACATCGAGCGCCGCTTGAGGCGCTTGGAGACCGGAGTTGCGGAAGCAGCGGTCGAGCGGCACCGTCTGCAGCAACAGCTGGCAGCGGTTGCGGGGCAGCTCGCGGCGCGCAAGAGCGCTGCGGAAGAGACGCTGAGCGTGCGCGCTGCCAACAGCGCGCCGCTGGCGGCGCCTGAGGTACCAACGGACGCGGCTGGACAAGCGGCCGCCGCCGGCAAGGCGAGCGCCATGGAGCGTGCACTGGTAGCCGCCGGGCTCGATGCAGCAACCGTGGCGGATATCAAACGCCGCCAGGACGAGAACACCATGGCGGAGATCACCTTGCGCGACCGGGCCACACGAGAACAGTGGCTGGACTCGCCGCGCTTCGCCACGGAGCTCGCGGCGATCGAAGCCCAGCGCACGCCGCTGCGCACCGAGATCGGCGATGACGCGTACGACCGGTACCTGTTCGCGCTGGGGCAGACGAATCGCGTGCGAGTCGACGACGTGCTGCAAGAGTCGCCGGCTGCACAGGCGGGCTTGCAGCCCGGTGACCTCATCGTGCGCTACGGCGACGCCCGCCTGTTCGCTCCGGGCGAGCTGGTCAGCGAGACGCGCAGCGGGACGGCCGGCGAGGCCGTGCAGCTCGAGATCATCCGCGATGGCCAGCGCCTCGAAGTGCAGGTTCCACGCGGGCCCCTCGGCCTGCGGGTCGCCGGAGCTCAGGGAAACCCGGAGACGAGTTGAGCGGGAAGTTCACCTCACTTTGTTGAGTCTTGCTGCGGCCCGGTCGCCGGAGCTTCTCAGCCGACGCCTCGGTGATCGGCGTCAGGCCGGTCCGTATTCCGCGTGCTGCGGCAGCGCGTCGGCGATCTCGTACCAGGGCGCCTTGGATCCGACGAAGATGTGTTCGCGTGGGCGGCTCCCCGGCTCGCCCTCGACACCGCCCATGGGAACCACGACGTAGGGACGATTCGGGACCGAACGCGGCATCGGCGAGCCGCATTCGCGACAGAAGGTCTGGGTGAAGCGCTCGGCGTCCGGGACCTTGAAGCTTTCGAGCAAATCTTCACCACGCAGGAAGCGGAAACGTGCCGGCTCGACGAACCCATTGGTTGCATGCGCCGCGCTGCGCGCCCGCCGGCAGCGGCCGCAATGGCAGTGGCGGATGAGCTCGATCTTGCCCTCGATCGCGTACGCCACGCGGCCGCACAGGCAGCTGCCGCGCACATGACCGGCCGGCGCCGGCTCTCGAATTGGATCGGGCAGCGCGCTGCCATCGAAGCCTGGTGGGTAAGCGTCGAAGCGCGGCAAGTCCCCGGCAATGTCGTACCAGGGCGCCTTGGACCCGACGAAGATGTCGGCGAGCGGCCGCGCAAGCGGGTCATCGTCGAGGTTGCCGAGCGGCACGATGATGAAGCCCGGCATGTGATCCGACGGGACGTTCGACCCGCAGCGCCGGCAGAACGGTCGTGCGCCACCCGGCGACGACGCGTAGCGCCGCACCAGTCCCTGCCCGGTCAGCCATTCAATGCCGTCGGCAGGTACGACGCCATGAGTGGAGAATGCGGAGCCGTGGAATTTGCGGCACATCGAGCAATGGCAATGCGTCACCATGCCAATGTCGGCCGACACCTCGAAGGCGATGTCGCCACACAGACACCTTCCTCGCACCATGGGCATACTCCGTTTGTTGCGTCCGATCGTGACAGAATCAGCGCAGCGACGCCAGCCTTCGGCATGGGTCAGCGCCAGCTTCACCTGCGGTTGGAGCATTCAAGCCTTCTCCATTGTTGCTCCAAGCGCTGCAAGCGACTACGGTCGTGCGTCGGTTTCAGAACCCAACCCAGGAGCGACCCATGGCCTACGCGCCAGCCTATCCGCACGATCCGATAGAGCCGATTGCCGAGGACGTCTTCATGGTCCGCGGCAGCACCCGGATGAACGCGCTGCTGCGCATCTCGCGCAACATGGCGATCATCCGCCACCGCGGTGAGCTCACCCTCGTCAATCCGATCCGCCTCGACGCGGCTGGCGAGACCCAGCTCCGCGGGCTCGGGGAGGTCAAACGCATGGTCCGGCTCGGCAGCCTGCACGGAGTGGACGACCCCTACTATGCCGACAGCTTCCACGCGGACCTTTGGTCACAGCCGGGTGGCACCACCTATACCCAGCCGGCGATCGCCTGCGAGCTGAGCGAGTCCACCGAGCTGCCGTTTCCGGGCGCCGATCTCTTCTGCTTCCGGGGCACGAAGCAGCCGGAGTCGGCGTTGCTGCTGAAGCGGTCCGGCGGGATTCTCCTCACCTGCGACGCGATTCAGCACTACGGCGACTACCGCCACAACAACCTGCCCGCCAGGCTCGCCATGCCGTTCATCGGCTTTCCGAAGACGACCATCATTGGGCCCATATGGCTCAAGATGATGACGCCGCAGGGGGGATTGCTGCAGCGCGAGTTCGAGCGCCTGCTCGGTTGGGAGTTCGACAGTTTGCTCAGCGCGCACGGGAGCTATCTGCGCAGTGGAGCCCACGCCGCAGTGGCCGCCGCGCTGCGACGCAGCTTCCCGCGCTGACGGCGGCGGGACGTCTTGCCCGCAGGCGGCGCAGATGTCCTCCCATCACACTTCCTCGGCCGCCCACTCCCGGCGCATTTCGTTGGTCGGCACAAAACCGAGCTGTTCGTACAGGGGCCGTCCGGCGTCTGACGCATGTAGACTGATCTGACGCAAGCCACGTGCCCGCGCCCAGGAGAGAACGTGTTGCACGAGACGTCGGGCGAGACCGCGGCGGCGATGCGCCCGCTCGGTATACACATTCAACACTTCGGCGTCCTCGCCACCGCGCGGGGACTCGGGTCTTGGCAGCAACGGTCGCAAAATCACCCCCGTTCCCGCAACCACCGCACCCTGGTATTCAATCACCCACCCGCGATACGTCCCGTCCGCCAACGCTGTGGTGAGGTGCGCACGCGAACCCGTTTCGAGGGCGGTGGCGTCGTGCTCGTGGAGCATGCCTATGTCGCGGAACATGCTGACGCGATGCCGTGCAATCGTTGTCACGTCCGCGAGCGTTGCATCACGCAGCACATAGTCCTCTGACGTAGCCTGCACCTTCGATCCTCCTCGCCGTGCCGCAGTGTCATCGAAGAAACACCCGCCGATCAACCCGATTGCGCTGTGTCTCGACGATCGTGTGAACGGCGCCATTCCCCGTTGCCGCGGCCACCCTATCGTGCTGCCACACCACCGTTGCCAAACCGTGGTGACGCGGCAACGCTGGCCGTTGCCTTTCTGCAACAGGACGCGGCGGCCGGGACGCGCGTCGCCTCGCCCCGGCTGGCTTGCGGTAGCTGGCGCAAGAGTTGATGATGCCGCCATCCGAAACGTTCAGAGCGGGAGGGCGATGATGGCAAGCACGGTGCTGCGTAGCTGCAATCTGTGTGAGGCCGGTTGCGGCCTCAAGTTCGAGGTCGAAGACAACCGCATCGTTGGTGTGGAACCGGACGAGAACGATCCGTACTCGCACGGCTACGTGTGCCCCAAGGGCATCGCCATCGCCGACATTCATAACGATCCGGACCGTCTGCGCACGCCCATGCGCCGCGGCGCCGACGGCAGCTTCCACGCCGTGTCGTGGGAGGACGCATTTGCCCTGGCCGGCGCGCGGCTGCGCGAGATCCGTGCGCGCCACGGCGCCGATGCCATCGCGGTCTATTTCGGCAATCCGCTGGTGCACAATTACAGCGGCATCATGATGCTGGGGGCGCTGCTGAAAGCCCTGGGCACGCGCAATCGCACCGGCGCCGGCTCGCAAGACACGTCGCCGCGCTTCGCCGCGTCGTACTATCTCTACGGCAACACGTTGCTCATGCCCGCGCCCGACATCGACCGCACCGACTACTTCCTGTGCGTCGGTGCCAACCCGGCCGTCTCGCAGGGGAGCGGCATGGTCACACCCAACACCCGCGCCCGCATCCGCGCCATCCGCGAGCGCGGCGGCAAGGTCGTGGTCGTCGATCCACGCCATACCGAAACGGCGAAGCTGGCGGACGAGCACGTCTTCATTCGCCCAGGCGGCGACGCCGCCTTCCTGCTGGCATTGGTGCACGTACTTGCCGACGACGGCCGCATCGATCGCGACGCGGTGCGCGCGATCGCAACCGGGTGGGACGCAGTTGAACGCCGGTTACCAGCCTTCTCGCCCGAACGCACCGAGCGGGTAACCGGGATCGCGCCGAGCGAGACGCGCCGCCTGGCGGCGGAGTTCGCCGCAGCGGTCCGCGGCGTCGTCTATACGCGCGTCGGCACGTGCAACAACCCCAGCGGCACGCTGGCGACCTGGGCAAATGATGTCGTCAACATCGCCATGGGCCGGCTCGGCGCCGCGGGTGGCGCGATGTTCGCCGAACCCGCCCTCGATGGAGCGCAGTTCGTGCGGTTCGGCGGCATGAACGGTCACGATCGTTGGCGCAGCCGCGTGCGCAAGCTGCCGGAGACCGGATGCGATCTCCCCGCGTCGATCCTTGCGGAGGAGATCGAAACACCGGGCGAGGGCCAAGTGCATGCGATGGTCACAGTCGCCGGCAATCCCGTGCTGTCGACACCCAACGGGCGGCGGCTGGACCGGGCCATGGAGCAACTCGAGTTCATGGTGGCGATCGATCTGTACATCAACGAGACGACGCGCCACGCCGACGTGATCCTGCCGCCGTGTTGGTCACTCGCGGAAGATCATTCGCCGCCGGTGGCACCGAGCGTCGCCTTGCGTACCGTCGCTCGCTGGTGCCCACCGGTCGTGCAGAAGAGCGAGGGTGAGCTTGCAGATTGGGAGATCATGCTGCGCCTGACGCACGAACTGGGCGGCGGGCCGACGGGCATGAAATGGCTCGACCGTGCGCTCAGCGTCGCCAGCCGTTTCGGTTGGAAGTACGATCCGCAGCACACGCTCGACATGCTGCTGCGCATCGGTCCGCACGGCGATCGTTTCCTGCCGTGGCGCAACGGGATCAATCTCAAGAAAGTCAAGCAATCGCCGTACGGCCTCGACCTCGGCCCGGCGCGCGCCGGCCTCCACCATCGGCTGCAACATAGGGATGGCAAGATCCACCTGGTCGCAGAACCCATCATGCGCGCGCTGGCAGAACTGGAAGAACAGCTCCAGGCGCACCAGACAACGAACAACCTCGACCTTCTCCTTATCGGCCGCCGCGAGCTGCGCACGAACAACTCGTGGATGCACAACATCCCGGCGCTGGTGGCCGGGCGTGACCGCTGCGTCCTCTACGTGCACCCGCAGGACGCGCAGCGTGCTGGTTTGCGCGACAGTGAGCCGGCGCTGTTGGAAGGTCGAGTGCACAGCGGCGTGGTGCCGGTGCGTGTCACCGATGAGCTCATGCCCGGCGTCGTCAGCCTGCCGCATGGGTGGGGGCACGCGGCCAGCGCGCAGTGGCAATCCGTCGCGGGGACGCACGCGGGGGTTTCGGTGAACGATTTCACCGACGACCAGCGTGTCGAAAGCGTCGTCGGCCAGTCGATCCTCAACGGCGTGCCGGTGCGGTTGCGCCGCGTGGAACGGCAACCAGCCGACCGGGCGGCGTGAGCCCGCGGCCGAGGCCTTCGGCCGGCGCGTCCGATGGCCGCGTGCGGACGCGTTGCCTGCGGCTACTTCACCTCGTGTTCTGCAATGAGGCGCTGGAACTTCGGTTGCCGTCGCACGAACACTTGGTAGGCGCCATTGTAGACGCGCGCCCAGTCGCGATCTTGAATGCGGCGCCCCAGGAACTGTGCCTCGTCGGTGTTGAACTTTGCGAAGCAGATCACCTCGAAGTCGTACTTGGCTTGGATACGAAGCCAAGCGGCTTCGTCGGCGAGGGGCTCGAGATACTCCTCGCGAATGAAGTCCCCCGGATAGGCCTCTGGGCGACTGTCGATGAACACTTTCTGTTCGGGAAAGTGGTAGATGAGATAGCCGCCGCTGGAATAGCCGTTGAAGACGGTTCCCGAGATCCGGTTGTCGCGCAGAAAATTTGCCAGCGCGTCGTCGTTCTTCACCACGCCGATACCGAAGTTGCTCCAGCCGGCTCCCGGCACGACGATACTAAAGCACAGCGCCGCGAGGGCAACGCACCAGGCAACCGCTGGCGAGATCTTCGGGGAGCCGTTCGAGACGGTGCGTATCGCGCGGACGTTGGTGCAGATTGCCAGCAGGGCGAAGTAGCCGAAGAACACGTGGACGCGGAAAAAGGCGACGTTCATTCCGGCGAGTACCGCGGTGAAAAGCATGAGCCCGTAGTCGAGCCGCGCCCGCCGCCGGAACGCCACGAACGTGCTGGCCAAAAACGCCAGCACTGCGGCTTCCGCCATCCAGGTGATTCCGGAGTCTTGAAGCAGGAAGAGCGGCATATTTTCGCGGACGGGCATCGCGTAGTTGGTCGAGACCGTAAACGGCAACAACAAGCCCTGTAGTCCGTTCGGGTTCAGCAAGCCCGCGAGCGACGTCACGAAGAAGAGAGGAAGCCAGCGCCGCAGCATGTCCCACTTTCGGGCGAGAGCATCGGTGAGGAGATAGGCGGCCAGCAGCAGCGGCCCAAGAATGAAGGCCGGATGCAGATTCACCCACACGACCTCGATGACCGGGAGGACCCACACCCAATGAAACGGGAGAGTGCCCGAACGCACCTGGCGAATGACGACGACAAAAGGGTAGAGGCAGAGGACGGAGAAGATCTCGGGACGGATTCCGGGCCGCGCTGCCATCAAGAGGAGCATGGGCGAAATGAGTGCGGCCGTGGTGACAAGGCCGCCATCCGTCTCGGCCGCGTTCAGGTAGAGGAGAAAGGTGAGGGCACCGAGGGCGACATAGCAGGCATTCAGGCCCGACAGTCCCAAGGTGCTGGACGCGGCGTAGAAGAGGATCGAGGCGAGCCAGTGGTGATTGACAAACGGGGCATTCGGCTGTGCGTACGAATAGAAGTTCGTGTGCAAGAGAGCGCTCTTCCCCGAGAGCAGGAGCGCGCCATCGGTGAGGTGACGGCCGACATCGCTGTACGCACGAACGGAAACTTCCCGGCAGGAGAGCAGGAGGTACGCAGCCAGGAGCAGCCCGAAAACGGGCGTCTTCATAGCCTCCGTCGGCGCCGACCGATCCGTTCCGGGCCCGGCGGACGAGCGGCGATCGGCGGAGGTGGGGCCTGAGCCTCGATCGGCCCGGTCTTGCCGCCGTTTTGCGTGCTCCCTGCGAACCGCCCCGCGACTCTGTTGACTACGGCTATTTGCGGATTGGGGTCTCTTCACAGCTCCGAACGGGGATAGTACGGACGGTCATCGAGCGCCTTGACCTCCGCCCAGAACTCCGGGCCACCGGACTTCCCCACCTCTTCGCAGTGCCAAGCCTGGCGCTTGTAGTTCCAGCTCTCCGGCCGCAGCGCCTTGGCCTGTGCGAACGCCGCTTGAGCCGCTTCGCTACGTCCGTGGTGTTGCAGGTAGGTGCCGAGACGAAAGTAGGCCGCGGCACGCGCGTGGTCGGGGTTGGGGCCGGCGAGCCGCTCGCGTACCTGCTCCGGGCTGAGTGCATACGGGCACGCCGGGCCGCGCTCGACCCAGTCGCGCACCGCGGCGAGGTAGCGGGCTTGCTGTCGCTGTTGCTCGGCCATCATCGCTTGGAAGTCGAAGTCCGGTTCCATCATGCCGCGGAAGTAGTCGCCGGCGAATCCGGGGTCGTTGGGGCGGACAATGCGGCCGTCCTCATCGATCCAGGCGATCGACGGCACGTTGACCCAATCGTACAGCTCGGCCACCCGGTGCTGCACGTCGATCAAGCTGGGATGCGCCGGCGTGGCTGCCTCGATCCACTGCGCGGCGTCGGCTGCGCCCCCGGCGTCCATGGCGACGGTGATGACTGTGAAGTTGCGCGGTGCGAGCTCAGTGTAGAGCGCCTGCCACACGGGCAGGTCCATACGGCAGCCTCACCACGAGGCCCAGGAGGCGAGCAGCACCTTCTTGCCGCGATGATCGTGCAGCGAGTGCAGCCGGCCGCTCAGGTCGGGCAGGGTGAAGTCGGGAGCTTCCAACGAAGTGCGTGTAGCGCTGCGCGCCGCGGTGCTGGCGTCGAGCGCCCACACTGTCGCTTCGTCGTCGTGCACCAGCGCCTGACCGCGGAGGTGCGCGAACGCCACCAGGTTGATGCTGCCGTCGGCGCGGGTGAACTCCGCCTCCCGTCCGGGCGGAATCGGAATGCACAACGAGGCCTGGCAGAAGCCATCAGGTGTGAGCTTCCAGCCGGTCGCGTGTGTCAGCTCATCCGCTGCGAGCCACAGGTCTTCGCCGCTTACCTGCGCCGCGACCGAGGTGTCGACGTTCTCGGTGAGCAAGGTGATCGTCATGGTGTCCATGGAACGCTCGTACACCCGTGCCAGTTGTGCAGCAAGCACGGGGGGGGTTGGTGCGAGCCGGACATGGCTGAAACGCCGCTGATCGTGCTAGCGTGAGTGAACCTCGCAGAGGACAAACCGCATGGGCCGGACGGTGCTGAAAGTCGAGGTGGGAAATCCCGCCAAGCCGACGCGAACGGAAGAGGTGGAGTTTCTCATCGACTCCGGCGTCATCTATCCAGTCGTCCCGGCACGCAGCCCGAGACCCGCATGACGGAACTGGCGCACCACTTCTTCGAAGCCGGGACCGCGGGAGATCCGCAGCGCGCCATTACATACGCGCGCCAGGCGGCGGACCGGGCGCTGGCGCTCAGTGTTTCGTGGTTCCGGTTACGCGGCGATCTGCGCCTTGCGATACATCGCCACGACCGCGGCGCCGCCGAGGCCGAGGTTGTGCTGCAACGCGACCTTGGCGTCCTTCACTTGCCGCTTGTCGGCCT
>DATKMS010000304.1:0-28264 GCA_035541735.1 Candidatus Margulisiibacteriota bacterium | reverse complement strand
CGGAGATGTACGAGACGTCGGGTTCCACCGTATCGCCCGACGGCAGGTCGTATCCGGCGCTCGAACCCAGCACGATCCCCAGACCGCGTCGCTCGACGTGCTCCTCGATTGCTGCGACAAGCCGCGTCTCAACACGGCCGTAGCATGGAGATTGCCGCGAACGAGACGTACGACCGCTTCTCACAGCTGACCGGCACCGAGCCGGAACTGGCGTTCCGGAGCTTCATGTTCGAGCGCGATTTCGCCGCGCCGGAGCTGCTGACCGGACTGATTGTGGCGCTGATGGAAGCCGTTGAGACCGAACCGCAGGCGCACGGCGCGATTGGAGACCTCTTTGCCGCGTTCGTCGCGGTGGCCAAGGCCTACGAGCGCGCGCATGGCTTAGCCAGTGCCGCGGTCGCGAAGTCGTCGATTGGCGAGACCATCGAGCTGCAGACGGGACGGCCGATTCCGAAGATCGGCCGCAACGAGCCCTGTCCGTGCGGCAGCGGGCGCAAGTTCAAGAAGTGTTGCGCGCAAATGCAGGAGCCGCCGCCCCTGCCTCCGAAGAGCCATGCGGAACAGCTCTTCGGCGCATACCTGCACACCATGGAACTGGTGTGGGGATTTCTTCACGCTTCCAAACGCGATCGCGACGCCCGCTGGGTCCGCAAGCGCTATGAGCAGTTTGAGGAACGCTTTTCGCCAGGCGGGCCGGGTGGGGTGCCGGACTCCATGCACGTGAGCTACACGCTGTTCGATCTCCGTGTCCCACGATCTGGTAAGACCTTGGGGGAGCTGTTTCTGGAACGTGAAGGACACCGTCTCCCCGACGCCGAACGCAGACTGGTGCGTGACCTCTGCGGCAGCTATTGCGGATTCTACGAGCTCATCGAAACGCTGCCCACCGTCGGAAAGAAGAGGCTACGCGAACTGGTCTCCGGCACGGAGTGGCTGGTGAGCGAGATCGATGACCCCGGTGCCGAAGAGGGCGAACCAGGTGAGATCTGGCTGTGTCGGTTCGCCGGCGCGCCGGAGGATGCCGTAACGTTCATGGACCCACTGATCTACCCGTCCGATACCCGCGACCAGCACGAGCGCTTGATCTGCGCCTGCATCGCTGAGAACACCAACCAGGGGATGCCGGCCGCGGAGGCCATCCGGGTAGCGATGAAGCGCGAGATGGAGTTGCTGGCTCGGTACGTAGTCGCCACAGCGCCGGAGATCGACGACGCCGACGACGGAGAGGAAGCGTGGGTCGAAGCCGAGTGAGACGCTCTGCCGAAATCGATCGGAAAGGGAGCGTTGCGCGTGAGCCTGCTCGCTTGCCCTCCCTCAGAGCGTGCGGCGGAAGAGCAGCGTGGCGGCGCCCATCGTCAGGAGCGTGAACCCCGTCAGCACGGCAAGGTCGACACTGATCGCCGCCAGGCCCGTGTTCTTCAAGACCAGTTCCTTGAAGCCGTGCACGGCGTAGGTGAACGGATCGACGAGGGAGATCGCCTTCATCCACGTCGGGAACGCATTGATCGGATACACCGCACCGCTGGGGAAGAAGAGGACGGTGTTGAGCACGCCGAAGATGGCGCGCGGAACCAGCGGGTCACTGACGCGCACCATGAACAGGAACATCATGCTGATGAGCGCCAGCGCCGTGACAATCACCAGCAAGAGCATGCGCGCCAGCCGCAGCACGTTGAACGGATCGGGAATGCCCGCGATCAGCGAGCCGCACGTGACCAGGACGGTGCCGGCAATGATCGCCTTCGCGGCGCCGGCGAGGTTGAATCCCACGATCAGCTCGACCTTGCGGATCGGCGTGACCAGATAGCCTTCGTGCAGGCCGCGCGCTTTGTCGTCGATGAAGATGATGCCCCCGCCGATCATCGCCGAGACGAAGATCGCCAAGACGATGGTGCCCGGCAGCAAATACTGGACGTACGGCACGTACGGATAGATTTCGACCACCGACAGGGTCGCCACATTCGACAGGCGCGGCTGCGGAGCGCGTTCGTTGTACGGCGCGAGCAGCTGCGTCAGCGCCCCCTCGAGGGTCGCCGCGGCGAACTGATCGGTGTTGTCCTCGATCAGCGCCAGCCGCGGATTGGCGCCGGCCAGCAGGTTGCGCGAGAAGTGCGGCGGAATGTTCACCACGCCGCTGATCTTGCCGTTGCGCAGATCTTCCAGCGCCGCGGTCTGGTCGCTGTAGGGAATCGTCTCGAAGGTGCGCGCGTTGGCGCTTACTGCCTGGAACATCTCCTTCAGCTTCACCGCCGGCACCCCGTGGTCCTGGTCGACGACCCCAACCTCGAGGTTCTTGATCTTGCCGCCGAAGGCATGCCCGAGCACGACGAGCTGCACCAATGGCATGATCATCGAGACCACTACCAGCGTGGGGCTGCGGCGAAAGCGGCGCAGATCACGTTCAACGATGGCCCAGATGCGATGCATGCGTGCTGGTTGCCTCAGCGTGCCTGATACATGAAGTCGGTGTTGTATTTGACGGAAGTCTGCAGCGCGTCACGCAGCTGATGCCCCGTGTAGTGCACGAACACGTCGTCGAGGGTCGTGCTCTGCACCGACAACGACGCCACCGTGATGCCAGCGGCGCGCGCCGCCTCGAGCAGCTCCACCGTCGTTAGTGGACCGTTGTGCGACGAGATGCGGAAGACGTGGTCGTCGGCGCGCACATCGCCGACCTCCGGCAACGACCGCAGTTTGTCCATCCAGCCGGGCGGCACGTCGGAGAAGCTGACTTCGAGGATGTTCTGCCCGGGAATCGACGCCTTCAGCTTCAAGGGCGAATCGAGCGCCACCAGCTTGCCGTGGTCGACGATCGCGATGCGGTCGCACAGCTTGTCGGCCTCGTCCATGTAGTGGGTGGTGACCAGGATCGTCAGGTCACGCTCGCGCTTCAGGCGTGCCAGCATCTCCCACACGGCGACGCGCGACACCGGATCGAGACCGGTCGTCGGCTCGTCGAGAAAGAAGATCTTCGGCTCGTGCACCAGGCCGCGGGCGATTTCG
This sequence comes from Candidatus Margulisiibacteriota bacterium, assembly GCA_035541735.1. Taxonomy (GTDB): domain Bacteria; phylum Desulfobacterota; class Binatia; order HRBIN30; family HRBIN30; genus DATKMS01. The sequence continues at coordinate 25,261 of DATKMS010000304.1, read as the reverse complement.
AGCCGCCGCCGCATGCCGCCGGAGAACATCTTCACCGGCTTGTCCGCCCACTGCCCGAGGTCGACAGCCTCGAGCAGTTCGCGAATGGCGCGCCGCCGCTTGTCGCGCGGGATGCCGTAGAGCTTGGCGAAGATGCGCATGTTCTCGTCGGCGCTCAGATCGAGGTCGGAGGTCATCGCTTGCGGGATGACGCCGATGCATTGGCGGACATCGTTGGCGTTGCGGACGATGTCGAAGCCGTTGACGCGCGCCGTGCCCGCGGTGGGCGGGACGAGCGTCGTCAACATCCGGATGAGCGTCGACTTGCCCGCCCCGTTCGGACCGAGCAGGCCGAAGACCTCGCCGTGCTCGACCGTGAAGCTCAACGCATTCACGGCGCAGAAGTCGCCGAAGCACTTCGTCAGGCGGTCGACTTCGATGTCCAGCACGTGCGCCACCTAGTATGCCTTATGGTCTGTCGACAGCGGCAACGTGACGTAGGCCGTCATGCCGACGGCGAGGGTGCGGTCCACGTTCTCGCAGCGCAGGCGGATCTCGAAAGTCTTGATGTCGCGCTTCGTGCGGCTGACGTCGCGTTGCGTCGCGTAGTCGGCGTCGACGCCGCGGTAGAAGACCGTGCAGGCGCGCTCGGTGCCGGAGGGCAGGCGCACGCGCATCTTGTCGCCCAGGCGAATGCGATCGATGTAGGTTTCCTCCACATCGGCACGGACCCACAGGTCGTCGGGGTTGATGAGGGTGACGATGCCCTGGCCGGCCGTCACCACCTCGCCCGGCAGGGCGGCACGCACGTCGACGATACCGTCGATCGGCGCGTGCACTTCGGTGTAGCCGAGGTGGACCTGCGCTTTTTCCTTCTGTGCACGTGCGGCGGCGAGCTGATGCCGGTCGGCTTCGAGCGCGGCGCGGCGCATGGCGACCTGATCGGCCGTGGAGTGCGCCAACGCCAACGCGGCCTGTGCGGCGTCGACCTGCTTGCTGAGCGCTTCGACATGCGCCTTCGCGGCGGCATAGACCGTGCGCGCCTGGTCGTACGCCTGGGCTGCCTCGACCCCTCTGCGGTATAGCGCCTGCTCGCGCTCGAAGTTCAGCCGTGCGTTTTCGAGATCCGCCTGCCCCTGCGTCAGCTCGGCTTTAGCCGCTTCGAGCCGCGCCGCCGCTTGTTCCGTCCCGTCGCGCGTCTGTGCTTCCTGGAAGCGCAGATCGGCTTCGGCTTGCGTAACCTGCGCCGCGGACTGCTGTTCGCTGTCGGCGTAGTACGCCATGTTGGCCTTCCATTCCTCAGGTTGGATCACGCCGAGGAGCTGTCCCTGCTTGACCTCGTCGCCCTGCTTGACCAGCAGTTGTTGCAGGCGGCCTTGGACCTCGGCGCCCACGATTACATCGTCGGTGCTCACGATGCCGGTGAGGACGAGGTCGTGAACCCGGCTGGTCGCGGCGTAGTAGAGGACCGCGGCAAGCGCAGCGACGCCGGCGATCATGAGGGGCAGTTGGCGTTTCATGGCACTGGGGCTTGCGGATCGACGAACAGGCCGTGGCGGATGAAATCGAGCACTTCCTGTTTGCGGCGCCGGAGATTCGCCGCGCTGTATGCATCGGAATGGCCGAGCAGCTGCAGCACGGGAGCGGCAGAGAAGTAGAACACGATCAGTCCCACGACCGAGATGGCGGTATGGCGTGCGTCCGTGCGCCGAAACTCGCCGTCGCGGATGCCGCGCTTGAGTAGCACGTTGAAGGCGTCGCTGCGCGGCACCATGTACTTGCGCACCAAGCGCTCCAGCGGCTTGCCGCGTGCCGTCATCAGCTGCTGGTACAGCGCGGCATAGCGCTGGCGCGCGCTGATGAAGTCGAAATACAGGCTGACGTAGCGCAGCAGCACCGCGCGCGCCGAGCCGGGTGCTGCCAGCACCTCCAACGCCTGGCGGTTGAACTCGCGGAAGTGATCTTCCACCACGGCTTCGTACAGACCGCCCTTGCTCTTGAAGTAGTAGTAGAGCAGCGCCTTGTTCACCCCGGCGGCGGCGGCGATGCTGTCGGTGCGCGCTCCCGCCAACCCGGCCTTCGCGAAGCTTTGCTCGGCCGCCGCGAGAATCGCCGCACGGCTGTCCCCGCGGCGCACCACTCGGAGCGCCGTTTGCTGATCAATCTCCCGCTCCATACGAATTAACTAATCAGTTAGTTACGGCTAGCAGCTACGTGGTCGCCGCACAAGGCAGGCGCCGATCTACCGCGATGCCCATCCACCCCCAGCGGTCGTCGGTTGACGATTCGAAGGTAGCGTCGACGAGCGCGGTCGTCGACGCGGCGAGTAGCGCCCTGCACATCTTCGGCAGCAAGGCACTGCGCCGCGAATACCCGTTCGAGAAGTGCCGGCGCTTCGCTGATCGCAGGTCTCGTTGCAGTCGCCCTCTCTCCCGCCGTGTCTGTGCAAAACAACGCGGCCGGGGGCGCACACCCCCTGCACTTGCAACAAGCGCCGCGGGTAGTTGTCTGACGCACGGAGAGATGACACAGGGTATGGTCTGGGCAAGCGAGCCCCTTCGAAGGAGGATCGCCATGGTCGAGTTCGTTTCGGTGGAGGACGCCAAGCAGGGTTCGGGGCTGCGCGTTGTGATGGTCGGGATGGTCCCCAGCCCGTGGGGCGAAGCGGCGAAGGGGATTCTTTACCACAAGAAAATTCCGTACGTCGCGGCGCGACTCACCGCGGAGGGGCCGGCAGTGAAGGAGTGGACGGGACACGACAGCGCGCCCATCGCCGTCTATGAGAATGAAGCGCCGCGCACGGGATGGGCGGAGATCCTCCTGCTCGCCGAGCGACTGGCTCCGACACCCTCACTCATCCCGGCGAGCCCGGAAGACCGCGCTCTGCTGTTCGGGTTGTCGCACGAAATCTGCGGCGAGGGCGGTGTCGGCTGGGCCCGCCGCCTTCATGGCGTCCATGTCAGCCTCGCCGGCGGCGGCGGCTTTCCCCCACCCATCGCGCAGTACCTCGGCGCCAAGTACGGCTATCGCGGCGACAACGGCGAAGCAGCTGGCAAGCGCGTCATCGCGCTGCTCGGCATGTTCGCCCGCCGCCTGGCGCAGCAGCGCCAGCGGGGAAGCCGCTATCTGATCGGCGACACGTTCACCGCGGCCGACATCTACCTCGCAACGTTCATGGGGCTGTTCGCCCCACTCCCGAACGACCTGTGCCCGATGCCTGATCCCTTCCGCGCCGCGTTCTCCATGATGGACGATGCCACCCGCGCGGCGCTCGATCCGATCCTGCTCGAACACCGCGACGAGATCTACAAGCAGCATCTCGAGCTCCCGCTCACGCTTTGACAGGCCGGGTGCGCTCAGGAGCGGCGATGTCTAACACGCAAGCTGCCGCGGCGCGTCCGTCGATCGTCTACGGAGCTGCTCCCACTTTACGCCTCTCGGCGCCCAGGGGAATCTACGAGTCGCCGACCTCCGCTCCCGCTTGGGTCGCGGCGATGGGCGTCGCAGGGGTTTCGCGGCTGGTTGTCTGCCGCACGGAGAGATGGATCGAGGCAGGCAAGCTGCCAGCTCGGGCTGCACCTCAAGCGGTCTTCACACGCACCAGTTCGCGCACGGCCTCAGCGGCGTTACGAGTAACCGTTCGCTCAATCGCACACAGGCAGGTCGCAGGCGCCATCCGCAGCCAAAATCTGACCGACAACGCAGACGGGCAACTCGTCCACAACCGCGGCGGACCCGAGCCCGGGCTCACATGCCATGATCGCCTCGATCACCAGGTCATTCGAGCAGCGATTTTCCAACACTGCAGGGTTGGACGAGTCCCACATCTGGGTCGTTCGCACCGTGCACTGCTCATTGCTGACCACGACGGTGGGGATTGGGGCATAGGCGGCGCCGGCCAGACTGATCACGACCGCCACGACAGCCAGTTTCGCGGTCGCACTCGCCGCTTTGCGCCGCAGCACGTGTACCGCGCCGACGCTGAGCGCGACGGCTAGCAAACCCAGCATCGGCAGCCCCAGCGCCGGTGCCGCGGCACCGAGCGGAACGGTGGTTACCGTCCCGGCGGACGCGGCAAACGGTGTCACCAACGTCGCCACAACGGTACTAAGGTAAAGCGATCCGCGAAGCTTCATCAGCATGCCCTCCCTCCGCAATCGCCCAGGTATCTCAAAGCCTGGGTAGAATCAAACCGAGAAGCCTATGCGACGGCAGGTGCAGCGCGCATTGATGTGACTCGGCCATGCCGTGGCGTTGGCCTGCTCTCTTCCGTCAACTATGTTATGCCGTCCTCCTATCCGCTGATGAGTCGCACTTTTCCCAACGCGGGTTGGCACGTGTCCGCCGCGCTGCTTGCCGGTGCTTTGGCAGCCTGCGGCGGCACGGTTCCGGTCGCGGCCCCAAACATCACCACTGAGCGGTTCCCCGATCGCATCCGGATTCACTCCCCCGCAGCAACGGCAGAGGTTCGTCTCGAGCCGTACCGCTTGCTCGTCCTTCCGCGGGGAGGCACAACACCGTACACCGCGGAGCGCGAGCCGGGCGGCCTCTTCTACGAGCGCGGCGGGACAACACAGCAGCTCGGCCAAGTGTTGGCCGACACCTCGGTGGATGGCGGCGTGCAACTGTCGGTGGCGACGACTGAAGGGGCGGCGGCACGCGTCACGGTCCGTTTCCTCACGCCGCGCACGCTCGAGGTCAGCGTCGAGCCTCCCGCGCCCGCCGGTCTCACTGCCGTCGGCGACGCCTTCGAGACGCCCGATGACGAGCTGATCTATGGCCTCACCGAGCGCCTGCGCGATTCGCAACCGCTGCCACCGACGGGATTGCCGACCGAGGAAGTCAGGCCGGTTGAGGCGGGAACGTTGAACCGCCGCGGCGAGACGGTCGAGATGTACGTGCGTCCGACCTTCTCGCTGTACGCGCCGTTCTATCACAGCTCACGCGGCTACGGTCTCGCGGTCGCCGGCACGACCGCCGGCGCGTTCGACGTCGCCAAGACCGATGCGCACGTGCTCGGCTTCCGCTTCGAGACGGCGACATCGGAGGAGAGCCGGCGGCTGCGTTTCCACGTGTTCGTCGGCCCGGCGCATGCGACGATCCTCGATGAGTACACGGCCCTTACCGGACGGCCACTGGTCCCGCCGGCATGGGCCTTTCTGCACTGGCGGTGGCGCGACGAGCTGGCACTCGGCACGGCACCGCTCGACGGCACAGCGGTCAACGCGCAGGTCGCCGAGGACGTGACCATGTACGAGCAGCTCGGTATTCCGGCCGGCGTCTACATCTTCGACCGGCCGTGGCAGCCGGGGGAGTTCGGCTTCAGTCGCTTTGCGTGGGACGACGAGCGCTTGCCCAACGCGACCAGTATGCTCGCCGCGATGCGCCGCCGCGGCTACAAGCTCATCGTGTGGAGTGCCACGTGGACGTGTGGCAGCGGCGCCGGTGACAACGGTGCAGAAGCCTTCCGTCTGGGATTCCTGGCTCCCGGTGCGAGCGCCCCGCCGCACTGCGCCAACACGGGCGGCTCCGATTTCATTCTGGACGCCACCAATCCGGCGGCGCGTGATTGGTGGCGCGACATGATCGCCGCCTTCGTGAAGGCCTACGACATCGACGGCCTGCGTCTCGACCGCGGCGAAGAGTTCCTGCCGTCGGCACCAACTGACATCTGGGCGGACGGCCGCAACGGCCGTGAGGTCCACAACGACTATCCAAACTTGCAAGCGGCGATTCACTACAACGCGCTCACGGCGGCGCGGGGAAGCGACTTCGTCTTGTGGTCGCGTCCCGGCTACACGGGCACGCAGCGCTTCGCAGTCTTCGGCGGCGGTGACTACCCCGGCAGTACACTCTTCGGCGGTGGGCCGGGCACGGACCTCGGACTGCGCGCCGCGATCATCGCGCAGCAACGCGTCGCGTTCATGGGCTTCCCGATCTGGGGGTCGGACGGCGGCGGCAACTACGAGTTCAAGCAGCGCGACGTCTTCGCCCGTTGGATCGAATTCAACACCTTCTCCGGCCTGATGGTCATCGGCGGCACCGGCAACCACGCGCCGTGGAACATGCCGACGCAACCGGCATACGATCCCGAAATGATCAACATCTACCGCCGCTACACCCAGCTGCGCGCGGCGCTGCAAGGCTATATCACCCGGGCGGCGGCCGATGCGGGCACGAGCGGGTTGCCCCTCGCCCGTCCGCTCGTCTTCGACTACCCCGATGATCCGGAGTGCGCGACCGCTGGGACGAGTATCTGTTCGGCCCCGATCTCCTCGTCGCACCCGTGTGGCGCAACGCGCAACGCTCGCGCGACGTCTACTTGCCGCACGGCCGGTGGCGCAGTTTCTGGAACGACGCACAACACTACGAAGGGCCCGTGACGCTGACCCTCGATGTGCCGCTCGACACCATTCCGGTTTTCGTCCGCGGAGACGCGCCTCCGCCCGTCGTCATCAACCGCTGACGGCGAGGGCAAGGGTGCGGAGGGAACCTCTGCGTTCTAGTGTGGAGGCTACAGCAGGCGCGGCAGGTCCGAAGGTTCGAGCGCCGATCCCGCTCTGATCTCAGAAGAGGACTGCCCTCGTCGGCCCGATGCGGTGCGGCGCGCGCAATGCAGGAGCGCTCACAGCACGACCGCCGTCATGCTGCGTCTCCCTGAGCGGGCCTTAGATGACCGGCACGAACATCCCAGCGGCTAGGCGCACTGGGGCAACTCGCAGGAGGCGCCGGCGGCCAGAGTCTGACCGACAACGCAGAAAGGAAACAGGTCCGGCGCGGCCGTCCCCAAGTCATCAGTGCACGAGGTGAGATCGATCGCCTCGATCAGCAGCTCGTTCCCGCACTGATTTTCCAGGAGCGTAGGATTGAGCGCGTTCCAAATCTGAGTTGTGCGCATCGTGCACTGCCCGCCGCTGACCGTCACGGTGGCAAACCCGGCATAGGCGAGGCCGGCGAGACCGATCACCGCCGCCACGAGCGCGAGTGTGGAGGCCACCCGGGCCGCCTTGCGGCGCAACACACACACAGCGCCTACAGTGAGCGCGACGGCGAGCAACACCAGCATCGTCGTACCGAGAGCCGGGGCAGCGGGCCCGACTGGAACAGTGGTCACCGTCGCTGCTGACGCGGCAAAAGGCGTCAGCAACGTCGTCCCAAAGGTACCAAAGTACAGCGATCCGCGAACCTTCATCACAGGCCCTCCCGCCCCAGCGCACGGAGGCGATTCTCCATGGCACACCGAGGTACCTCAAAACACGGAGGGAATCAAATGGGCGCCACGCTGTACTCAATCGCCGACTACGACAAGAAATTCCACTTGGCCATCGTCCACATGTCGCGCGGGCTCTCGCCGAGCTTGCGCACCACCGATGGCTCGAAGCCGGAGTGCATCAGGCAGTTCTGACACTTCGCGTCCTGGCGGCTTTCCCAGTAGTCCCAGTCCACGCCGTTCCAGAAATCCTTCCACGTCTTGTGGTAGCCGCCTTCGATCAAGTAGCAGGGACCCTTCCAGCCTTTCGGTGTGCGGGTCGGGTTGCCCCATGGGGTGCACGGGTAGTCGCGTTGACCGGCGGCGAACTGCAGGAAGAGCGGCGTGGAATAGATCCGGTACTTCTTCGCGAGCTCAAGGACCTGTTTGAACTTCTGGTGGATCTCGTTCTTGAAGAGGAAATGGTTCTCCTTGATCTTCTCGTAGTGGTAGCCGGGTGATAGCAGAATGCCGTCGATGCCGATGTCCGTCAGGAACGCACACATCGCCTCGATCTCTTCCATGCTGGTCTCGCGGTAGATGGTCGTGTTGGTACACACCGCGTAGCCGAGGCGCTTGCCCTCCTTGATCATCTCGATGGCCTTGTCGAACACGCCGCTGCGGTCGACGACGAAGTCGTGCGTCTGCTGCATACCGTCGAGGTGAACGTTGATCGACAGCCGCTTGTGCGGCCGGCCCTTCTGGAAGAAGCGATCGAGCAGGATGCCGTTGGTGCACAGGTAGATGTGCCGCTTGCGCGCGATGATGCCTGCGACCAGCTCGGGCAATTCCGGATAGATGGTTGGCTCACCGCCGCAGATGGATACCACCGGCGCACCGGCTTCGTCGACAGCCTGCAGACAGTCCTGCAGCGACAGCCGGTCCTTCAGCTCGCCGTTGTAGCGCTCGGGCGAGCACCCAAGGCACGCGAGGTTGCACGTGTGCAGCGGCTCGAGCATGAGCACGTAGGGATAGCGCTGGTTGCCGCGCCACCAGTTGTGCAACTGCCATTTCATCATGTCCGTCGTGACGTGCATGGGGAATCGCATTGGGAGCTCCGCAGCGCAGTCAACAGTCGAGAGTCAAGAGTCGAGGGTGTGGAACCAAGCGCCGAAGAAGCGCTCCAGGCTGGCCTGCGCAGCGCGCATCATGCGTTGCATGGCGACCAACTCGGCAATCACGCTGGGATGCGTGGCGACATATCCGGCCAACGCCAGCGGCCTTACTGCGCCGGTCTGCGGCTCGATGAACTTGCCGGCATGCTGCAGCTCGGTATCGGCGGTATCGAGAATCGCGCGCACCGAGATGAACGGAATGCCACGCCGTGCCGCCTCGCGTGCGACCGCCGTGCCTTCCATTTCGACAGCGACCGCGCCGTAGCGTGCAGCCGCCGCACGCTTGTGCTCCGCCGTCATCAGCGCCTCGGGGCTACACAGGACCGGACCACTCACGACGCGTAATACCTCCCGCGCCGCAGCGCGCTGCGCCCGCTCGCGCTGCTCCGGATCGGTGACGAAGGCGCCGGCGGAGTCGCCTCGCACAACAGTGGTTGCGAGGACGACATCCCCCGGCATCAACTCCGCCGCGAGCGCACCGGCACAGCCGGTCGACACGAACAGCGCACCGTCGCTGCTGTCGCGAATCGTCTGTGCCGCGGCTGCGGCTTGCGTGATGCCCATGCCGGTCTTCACCAGCACCACCTCACAGCACCGCGTCGCACCGTGCCACGCTGTAAAGCCACCGACCCGCTGGCGCGCGACCTGACGCAGGTGCCGCAGCACCGGACGGCACTCCCAGTGCAACGCGGCGAAGATGGCAATGCGGTCCACGGTCGCCGCATCCTAGTGACCCGCGAGCCGCTCGGCAACGAGCTCTGCCGCCCGCTGCCCGCTCAACACGGCGCTCTCGATCGTCGGCGGCAATCCGGTTTGCACCCAATCACCCGCCAGAAAGAAGTTATCGATCAGGGTCTGCGGGCGCGGCCGCAGCCGTTCCGCTGCCGGTGTTGGGGAAATCGTTGCGAACTTCTCCTTCACCACCACGCTGCGTAACAGCTGTGCCTGACGCGTAGCCGGGACCAGCAATCGCAGATCGTTGAGAATGGTGTCTGCAACGCGGCTGCCGTGCCATTCGACAACGTCACGGCTGGCGCTGATCACCGCGCTCACACACTGTGGCCCGTTACCGTCACTGCTCGCCGCGCCCTTGCTCGTGAGCTCGCTCGCGAGCTTGCTACGGTTGAACACCCATTGAGTCGTCGTGCCGAGCAGGCCGACGAACTCGCTGTCGAGCACCGGGCGATCGAACCACAGATGCGCCGAGACGATGGGCGAGACAGCAAACTGCTTGAACGCACGCTGCGGCTCCGGAACGAACTCCGCCAGCGCCCTGGGCGGTACGGCGCTGATGCACGCGTCCGCGGTAGCACGGCGACCGTCGCGCAGTTGCAGCGTCCTGACGCGACTGTCCGTCAGCAGGAGTCGCGCAATCGCACACTTGACCTCCACGCTACCGCCGCGCGCTTCGATGAACGCGCGGGCGTCGCCGGTGTACAGGTCGCTCAACCCCACCTTCGGCAGCACGAACTGCGAGTCGGCACGCGAGCGGAAGAACGCTCGGGCTATGACCTCGGCAAAGGGCGCTGCCGCTGCCCGTGCCGGCGACTCGTTGAGGGTGGCGATGGCGACGGGGTACCAAAAGCTGCTGCGCGTGTTGACCGACTGTCCCAGGGAGATGAGCGTCTGTTCGACCGTCCACTGCGTCAGCCGCGGGTCGCGGCGTCGGCGCAGCACCATGAGCCGCATGCCGGCAAGCAGTGCACAAAGCCGCTCGGCCCGGTCGAGTAGGCGGTAACGCAGGATACCCGTCAGCAGATGCAGGGGGCTCGGCAAGGACGATGCAGCGATCGCGCCGCTGCCGCGCTGGCGATGTACCATTTCCACGTGCAGGTTGCGTTGGCGCCTGAGCTTGCGGGTCGCACCGATGCGCTCGAGGAACGCCAGCGTGTGGGAGTAACATCCCATCATGGCGTGCTGGCCGTTGTCGACAACCTCGCCACTGGCGTCGTCAGTGAACGAGTAGGCGCGGCCGCCCAGATGCGCACGCGCTTCGAACACGTGGACGCAGAAGCCACGTGCCGCCAGCTCGACGCCCGCCGCGAGGCCGGCGAAACCGCCGCCGATGATTGCGACGCGCTTCATGACGTCAGCACCGCCAGCTGCGAACGCCCCCACGCGGCGAGCGCGAGCGTCAACTTCTGGTAACGCGGCAGCGTGACCTTGGGGCCGAAGACGTCGAAGTGGCGCGCCTCGATGCGGTCGAGCAAGCGCTCGTAGATCAGCCGCATCGCCTCCGCCGGCGCGAGGGAAGTGCGATCCTCCAGGGCCAACGCGCCGCGGGCGCGCAGGTAGTACGCACGGGCGCGGCCGCACTCGAAAGCCATCAGGGCGCCGAGCCGCGGCGAGTAGCGGCTGCTCAGCAGCTCTGTCTCGGTGCAATCGAAACGGCGCAAATCTTCGAGCGGCAAGTAGATGCGTCCGCGGCGCCCATCCTCCATGACATCGCGCAAGATGTTGGTGAGCTGGAAGGCGACGCCGAGATCGACGGCGTAGTCACGTGCACCCGGATGCCGATGTCCGAAGATCTCGATGCACAGCAGGCCGACGGTCGACGCTACCAGGTAGCAGTACTCGTACAGCGCGTCGAAGGTCGCGTAGCGGCGCTGCGTGAGATCCATCTCGACGCCGCGAATCAAATCGAGAAAGTGCTGCTGAGCGAGCGGGAAGCGTTGCACCGTGTCGCTGAGGGCGTGGCCGATCGGGTGGCTCGGCGTGCCGTCGTAGGCGCGGCCGAGTTCTTCCCGCCAGCGCGCCAGCAGCCCTGCTGGATCGCGCCGGCCGGCTTCGTCAGCGATGTCGTCGACGAAGCGGCAGAAGGCGTAGACCGCAAACAGGGCGTCGCGCCGCTCGGGGGAGAGGAGGCGGAAGGCGTAATAGAAATTGCTCGAGCTGCGCCGTGTGATGTTCTGGCAGTACCCGTAGGCGGCGCGCACATCGGCTATCACCCCGGCTTGAGTGCGTCGGTGCCATGCCCTTCGATACGCCGCCAGAAGAGGGCGGCTACTCCGGGCGAACGAGTGCATGATCCGTTGGGAAGACGATGTCCGCTCGTCCCGAGTAGGTCGCATCTTCTCAGGGGCGGTAGCGAGGGACGTGCGCACGACGGCCCGCAACACGAGCCGCACCTTCGTCCACTTCGATACCGTCGGCCGCCGGGCAAACACATCATAGTCGACCGCCTCAATCGCGCGCAGGATCTCCAGTCCGCCGGAGGCAAACAGCCACACCTCGCGCGCCAAGCGTCCGTCGACGAGAGTTGCCAGTTTCAGACCCTGTGTGAGCAGGGAACGGGCACGGTCGACCTCGAACGCCATGAGCTCTCGCGGCGCCGGCGTCTGCCGGCCGCGCAGCAGCTCGGCGGCTGAGCCGCCGAAGCGCACGAGATCTTCTTCGGGAATGTAGACGCGGCCCTGCGCTGCGTCGATCGCAACGTCCTGCCAGAAGTTCGCGAGCTGCAACCCGGTGCAGATCTGGTCGGCGAGTTGCTGCCGCTGCACATCGCGGTAGCCGAACAGATAGAGGATGAGGTGCCCGACCGGGTCGGCGGAGCAGCGACAGTAGTCATGCAACGCCGCGAACGTCGCGAACGGCTGAAACTCGATATCCGTGCGGAAGGCACCGAGGAGCTTTCGAAACGGCTCGATGGGAATATCGAACTGCTCCGCCGTATCCCGTAACGCAACGAAGATGGGATCCGTAGCCCGCCCGCGAAAGCACTCGTCGAGTTGGTGCTCCCATTCCTGCAGCCGCGCCAGACGCCACGCGGGTTCGAACTCGCCTTCATCGGCGATGTCGTCTGCAGTCCGCGAGAAAGCGTAGATCGCCGCAATGTGCCGGCGCAGGCGACGCGGCAGCAACCAGGACCCGAGCGTGAAGTTCTCGTAGTGGGCGGCGGCCATCTGCCAGCAGTGGCGATACGCCGCAGCGGTCTCGTCGCCGCGCCCTGGCCGCACGCCTGACATCAGTTCAGGGTCTCCGTCGAGTCGCTGCGGCTCGCGAGCTCGTGCAGGCGCTGGCGGAAGCGCCCGAGCGCCATCAACGGGAAGTAGTTCCGGTACATGTCGTAACGCAGGTAGAAGTGGCGCGGGAAGCCGGTGCCGGTGCACAGCGACTCGTCCCACGTGCCGTCGGGCCGCTGCTTTTCGAGCAGATGACTGACGCCACGCCACACCTCCGCGCGCAGCGGCTGCTCGCCGGCGAGCAGGCCGAGGATCGCCCACGCGGTCTGCGACGGCGTCGATTCACCGCGGCCGGCGAGGCGTTCGTCGTCGTATGACGCGATGGTCTCGCCCCAGCCACCGTCGGGGTTCTGATGCGCCTTGAGCCACGCCACTGCGCGGCGGATGTGCGGCGCGTCGAGACGGTCGCCAATCGCACGCAGGCCGGAGAGCACCGACCAGGTGCCGTAAATGCAGTTGGCACCCCAACGACCCCACCACGAACCATCGGGGCGCTGCGTGCGCAGCAGGAATTGGTACGCCCGGCGCGCACGGCTCGAATGGAGACCGAACCCGTAGCTCCCCATCATTTCGAGCAGGCGTCCGGTGAGGTCTTCCGTAGGCGGATCGATCATCGCTTCCATATCCGCGAACGGGATCTTGTTGAGGAACGTCGCGTCGTTGTCGGTATCGAACGCGCCCCAGCCGCCGTTGCGGCTCTGCATGCCGAGCGCCCAGTTGACGCCGGCGGCGATCGCCCTGTCCTTCCGTTTCTGATCGCTAGCGGCAATGCGCTTGAGAACCATCAGGATCACGGCCGAGTCGTCGACGTCGGGATACCAATCGTTGGCGAACTCGAACGCCCAGCCGCCTGGTTCGAGACCGGGGTTGTAGACCGACCAGTCGCCCGGCTTGAAGATCTGGTTGGCGATGAGCCAGTCCGCAGCGCGTGTCAGTGCCGGGTGATCTGCGGCCACGCCGGAATCGAGCAGCGCTTTGGCGGCGAGCGCAGTGTCCCAGGTCGGCGAGACGCACGGCTGGAAGAAGAGTTGATCACCCTCCGCCATCACGAAGTCGTCGATGGCCTGCACGCCGTTCGTGATGACCGGATGGTCATCGCGATAGCCGAGCGCGTGCAGCGCCATCACGCAGTTGAGCATCGGCGGTTGGATGCCGCCCCAGCCGCCGTTCTTGTCCTGGCGCGCGAGGATCCATTCCTCGGCGCGCTTGAGCGCGCGAGCGCGCAGCGGTTTCCACGGGCTGCGCCCGAGGAGCTTGAGCGCACGGTCGACAACCAGGAAGAAGTTGCGCCACGAGACGAGTTCGCGGCTGCGCGGAAACCCGAGGTCAGCTGCGGTCGGCGGTGCCAGCCACAATTCGCGCACGTCCGCCTCGGGCCCAAGATTGACAACCGGCTGCAGCGCCATCAGCACCGTCAACGGCACCACCGTCTCGCGCGCCCAGCTCGACAGGGCGTAGATGTTGATCGGGAACCACGGCGGCAACAGCACCAGCTCGACCGGCATTGCCGGCAAGCCCCACCACGGAAACTGCCCGAAGTAGGCGAGGAAGGTGCGCGTGAAGACGCCGGCTTTTGCGAGCCCGCCACAGGAATGGATGAATGCGCGGGCGCGCCGCAGCGGCTCTTCGTCGGCCCCGCGGCCGGTCAGCTTGAGGGCGAAGTACGCTTCGATGGTGACGCTAACGTGCCCGGGACCACCCCGGTAGAGCGGCCAGCTGCCGTCGCTCGACTGCGTGGACAGCACGTGGTCGACGATGCGCTCTTCGACGCGCCGCGGCCACCGCCCCATGAAACGGTTGAAGATGACGTATTGCGCATCCATCGAGGCATTGGCTTCCAGCGGCGCGTGCCAGTAACCGTCAGCCTGCTGCGATGCGAGGAACCACGCCTGACTGCGACAAATCGCTTCGTCGAGTTGCGTCTGGATATCCTCGGGCTCATGGAACGCAGTGCTCGTCCAGATATTCTGGGCTGTCTCCTGCATAGGCTCCTCGTTGTGTCGCTCCTATGGTCGTTGCAAATGCTCGCCATCCCGCACGCCGGAAAGCGGCGACGAGTTCGGCACCGGTGCCGTCGCACAGGCAGATGACGGCACCGCCACCGCCGCCGCCGGTGAGCTTCGCCCCCAGCGCACCGTGGGTGCGGGCGAGGCTGACTATTGCGTCGAGCTCATCGGTGGAAATCCCCAGGCGCTGCAGCACACCGTGGTTGGTGTTCATCGCGGCACCGAGCGTCGCGAGGCAGCCGGCCGCGATGGCACGCTCGGCTGCGCTGACGAGCACGGCAATCTCGTCGAACAACCGCTCGTAGGCGGTCGGGCTGGCTTCCCATCGGTGGCGCAACGTCGCCACGGTCTTTCGGGTGCGTCGGGGTGTGCAGCCCAGCGCGGCCACCAACGGGATGGACCGCGGCGCCGTCAGCGCCCCGACCGCAGCACCGCGCTCGAACGCAATCAGACCGCCGTAGGTGGCGACAGTATTGTCGATGCCGGATGGGAAACCGTGGAAGATTTTCTCGATCTCGAACGCGGCGGCGCATACAGCGGCCGCATCGAGGCGGCGGCGTGCAAAGCGCGCCAGCGCACGCACCAGCGCCACGCTCAGCGCGGCTGAGCTGCCCAGCCCCATGGCCAGTGGGAGGTTGGTGGAGACGCTGACAGCCAGACGCGTCCCGTTCAGGCCGACGAGGTCAGCGGCACGCGCCAACGCCTCGGCAAGTCGTGGATCGGGATGGCGGTATGCGGCAGCAGCGGGCTTCGCGAGCCCGACCACGAACGGATGCTCAATCTCAAATTCAAAATGATTCTTGCTCCGCTCGCCCTGAGAGACCCGACCGGCTTGGCGCCGGGCTGGCGCGCCCATCAACCAATGGCAGGGGTCGTCATGCCCGCGAAAGCGGGAATCCATGCCTGCAGCCGGCACCCCGCCCCGCTCCTGGATGCCCGCTTTCGCGGGCATGACATGAGTGGAGCTGTTGGGTCCATGGGCAGGCTGTCGAAGGGCGCTTTCCCTAGAGTCGCAGGGACCGTGAATACGGACGCAGACATGCCGGTCAATCGCTGCCGCAATTGCCCGGCGTCCATAGACCACGGCATGCTCACCGAGCAGGATGACTTTACCCGGCGCCGTCGCGCAGGCGTTCTCGATCTGTGGGCGAGCCGTCATTTCACGTACCGGGCTGACTCCAGAATTTGACGCGCCTTACTGAGCTTGATCTCGCCCGAGGCGATGAGTCCCGCGACGACTTGCTCGACGAGGTTGTCGGGAGCGCCGGCGGCGACGGCAAGGCCGCGCGCGTGCAGCGCCATGTGCCCGCGTTGGATGCCGTCGGTTACCAGTGCGCGCATGGCGGCGAAGTTCTGGGCCAGACCCACCGCCGCCATGATTGCTGCCAGCTCGCACGCGGACTCGACGCCGAGCAAGCGCAGTGAGAAACGCACGCGTGGGTTGCACTCGAGATTGCCGCCGACGATGCCGACCGCCAAGGGCACCTCGATCGCCCCGATCAGCGCATCGTTGTGCACGCGCCACTCGCTGAGCGGACCGTAGTGCCCGTGGCGCGCGGCGTAGGCGTGCGCCCCGGATTCGATGCCGCGCCAGTCCTGGCCGGTGGCGATGGCGACCGCGTCGATGCCGTTCATCGCGCCTTTGTTGTGCGTCGTCGCACGATAGGGGTCGGCGGCCGCGAACGCCCACGCCTCCTCCATGCGTCGGGCAACGTCCTGCCCCGCGAACCGCTCGGTCTCGAGGAAGCGGAAGGGGATGCGGCAGCGGGCGCGCGCCAGACGCTGATCGGCGAGATTCGACAGGATGCGCAGCCGCGCTTGGCCGCCGGTCTTCTGTTCGACGAGGGACGACAGCGCTTCGGCCATGCTGTTCACGGCGTTGGCACCCATGGCGTCACCAACGTCGACGATGAGGTGGAGGATGAGCATCGGTCCGCACGCGGTCTCCGGGAGGGCGCGCACCTCGATCCGCCGCGCGCCGCCGCCGCGGCGGATCATATTCGGGTGCACCGCGTTGGCCTCCGACAACAGCTCGTGCGTCGCCGCCTGCAGCCGCTGCATGGCAGCATCGAGGTTGGGCACGTTGACCAGCTGGATCTGGCCGATCATCAGGGACGCATCGGCTTCGGCGAAAAAACCGCCGGCGTCGCGGACAAGCCGCGCGGCGTGGCTCGCGGCCGCGACCACCGAGGGTTCTTCGACCGCCATGGGCACCAGACGCTCGCGGCCGTTGATCAGAAAATTGAGGGCCACACCGAGCGGCAGTCCGATAACCCCGACGGCGTTTTCGATCATGTGATCCGCCACATCGAAGGTCAGCGGCACGGCCTCCGTCAGCTCCGCCACTTCGGATGGGTCGAGCCCGGAACGGTCGGCGAGTCGCGTCAGACGCTCCCGCCATGACAGTCGGTAGAAGCCTTCGATCCGGGAACTGTGTCCATTGCCGTGCATCGCCATCGCTGTCGCCTACCTCGTTGAGACGCCACGTTGTGATTGATCGGCGTCAATCCAGGCTTTGAGCCGTGAGCCGACGACCAGTGGTTGCCGGGCAAGGTCGCCGAGTGTGCGCGAGCCGGTGAGCAGCATCGCGGTCTGCAGACCGTCCATGAGCTCTTGAACCAGATCGACAGCGGCTTGCGTGCCGCCGTAACGATAGGCCCGGTAGATGGGCAGCGCCGCCCCGCACAGACGCGCCCCCAAGGTGATGGCTTTCGCCATCTCCAAGCCGGTGCGCAGGCCGCCGCTGGCGATCAGCTCCAGGCCTGTGCCGCGCAGCATCGCCAGCGAGGCCGCCGTCGGGATACCCCAATCGGAGAACAGCTCACCCAAGCGGCGACTGTGGTTGTCACCGCGTAGGGTTTCAACGCGTACCCACGACGTACCGCCGGCACCCGAGACATCCAGATAGCGCACGCCGGCCTCGCGTAACGCTGCACCGACCGACCGCGAAATACCGCAGCCGGTCTCTTTGACGACGACCGGCACGTGCAGCTCAGCACACAGGCGGCGAAGGGTGTCGCAACCACCGCGGAAGCTGCGGTCGCCTTCGGGCTGGATCAGCTCCTGTGCCGGATTGAGATGGATACACAGCGCGTCAGCACCGACGCCGTCGACCAGCTGCCTGACGCGCTCGGTGGGCTGTTCGCCGGCTTGCGTGATGCCGATGTTGGCCAGCAACAGCGTCGTTGGCGCACATTCGCGCACCGCGAAGGTCCACGCCGTACCGGGGTCGCGTTGCATGACCCGCTGGCTGCCGAGACCAAAGCCGACGCCACTGCGCTCGGCAACGGTGGCAAGGGCGCGGTTCACCGCGAACGCTTCCCTCGTGCCACCGGTCATGCCGGTGATGAGGAGCGGCGCGCGCAGACGCTTGCCGAGGAAGTGAACGCTGAGATCAAGGTCTTCAACACCGAGCTCAGGCAGCGCGTTGTGGAGCAGGTCGACTTCCTCGAACAATGTGGTTTTGCCGCTATACTCAACCTGTTCGTTGAGGCAAAGGTCGAGGTGTGACCGTTTGCGTTCGCGCAGCGACCGGTCGGCTGGACTCTTAGTGGCGGCCAAGCGTCACTCCTGTCGGATCGAGGGCGACATCCAACGGCGCCAGCCCGGCTGCTCGCCACCCCCGACGGATCTCGTCCGCGGCCGTCGCGTTGCGCGTTAGCGCAATGCCGCAGTCACCACTCCCGGCGCCGGAGATCTTGGCCGCCGCACCGTGTCTATGGGCGATCGCGACGAGTCGCACGAGACGCGGGGTGACCACGGGCAGCCCTAGCCGTTCGCCGAGTCGTGCGAGCGCGGCCCCATTCCCATCGATCGCGGCATGCGAGAGCCTGCCCTGTCCCAAGGCACTCACAAATGAATCAACGCAGCTCCGGCTTGCACAGAGGAAGGTGGCATGCGCAGCCGCGCCGCAGTTGCGGGTGGCGAGGTAGTGCTTGACCAAGCCCGGCGTCGACGCTGACTCGCCGCTCCACGCCGCAAGCAACTGGCTATCCGACGGCAATTGAAGCGGCGCGACGGTGGGTAGCGCTTGCCCGCGTGGCCGGAACAGGACGAGCCCTCCGTACACACTCGCCGCGACGTCTGCACCGCTGCCAACACCTCCTTGGGCGGCGCGGTGTGCGTCGAGTGCAGCAGCGAATAGGTCGTCTCGACCGACTTCCTTTCGCGCGGCGGCGAGCAGCGCCGCAAGGGTCGCTGTCGTGACTGCCGCGCTGCTCCCCAAGCCGACCTTTGTGCCGTCGGGCTCGGTCATAGCGCTCGCGATCTTCAAGGACCAACCGTGGTGGCCGATCTCTGGACAGCGCAAGAGCGCGGCAGAGAAGGCGGCGATGACGAAGCGCAAAGGACCTTCGATCGCTGGCGGATGCAAGGCGGGAAAGTCTGCGTCAGCGCATGCGGGGGCACTGATCCGAACCCGGGCCCCGCAGGATGCGCGCTCCACTCGCACTTCAACATGGCGATCGATCGCGGCGACCACGGCGGGACAGTCGTCAAGAACGGCGTACTCGCCGAGCAGGAACAGTTTGCCAGGTGCGCGCGCGACAACGGTCTCGCTCATGCTGCCTCGACGACCTGCGCGCCGCAGCCGGGCGCCGAAAGGAGAACTTTCCGGACGCCAGGAACACGGCCGATTTCCTCGGCGAGCGCGCCGCGCTGCTGCGGCAAACACAGCAGCTTCAGCTGCGGCCCCGCGTCGATGGTGAAGTAGACATCGATGCCTGCGTGCCGCAGTTCGATCACTCGTTGGATCACCGCCACAGTCGCCGGCGTCCAGTAGAGAATCGACGGGCGCGCAGCCATACAAACCGCGTGCATCTTGAGACAGTTGTGCTCCGCCGCCTGCCCCACCCGGGTCAGGTCGCGATCCCGGATACCCTGGCGGATCTCGTCCAGGTCGGCATCGTGTGATTGCAGCCACGCGGGGAAGAAGGGCGAGTGCTTCGCCGCCCGCGCCATCGCCTCCCGCGATCCCAGGCGCTTGCGGCTTTCGTCGGTTATCGCAACCACCACACCCAACGGCCAATGATCCGCCGGCGCGACTTGGACCGCGAAAGAGTCGGACCCGTCAGCGGCCTCGCCCGCGAGCCACTCGACATAGCCGCCGTCGATCGACCGCGCTGCGGAACCCGAGCCGCGCCGCGCGAGCAGCGACAGTTCCCGAGTGGAAAGTGACAAACCGGCTGCATGGCTGGCAGCCAGTGCAAGGGCTGCGAAAGTTGACGCCGACGATGCCAGCCCGGCAGCAACCGGAAAGTTGCCGCTGATCGCTACCTCTGCTTTCGCATCGATCTGCGCTGTCCGCCGAACGAGGCTGAGAAATGCGCGGAAGCGCTGCGCCTCGATTGCTACTGCCTCTTGCCCGTTGAGAGTGATCTGATCTGCAGAAAGCCGACCCGAGAAACTCACTCGCGCTGTCGTGGTCAGGCCAGCCAGCGTGATTGAGAGGCTGCCGGTGTAGGGCAGGTTCAACGCCTGGTCTCGCTTGCCCCAGTACTTCGCCAGGGCGACGTTTGCGTTTGCAGTGGCAACGACTTCGTTCATCTCAAACTGACCATGCCTGACCATGCGGTTAGCCCTCAATCGTTGCGCGCCGTACTTAGCGGACGAACATGCGATCTCGGGTCCCTAACCGCCCGGCCTAAACCGAACGGTCAGGCTAATACGGCAGGGCAAGCGGTGTGTCAAGCGGGGGGAGAGCGGGGGGATCAGCTCTCGTAAAAGGTTCGCTTGGCGATCATCCACATGGCGGTGCCTGCAATGGCGTAGGCAATTACGCCCTCTACGACGCTGCAGCCACCGGCGAACAGCGACACGCCGAGCACCAAAATGGTGCTTACCACCGCAACCACGCGCTCGATCCGCGCCTCACGCTGCCGCTGTTGCAGCACATGTGCGCGGACATCGGCACCGCAGCCGGGGCAACGCCCACCGGGCCTCCGGATCAGCGGAGCGCCACAGCCAGGGCATTCAAGCTGTGACCTAACAGTCATTCGCGTCAGAAGAATCGAAGATGGAACGGGAGCACGGCCCAGATGCGTTCGCCCGCGACGAACCGCAACCACGGCGCAATGCTGGCGAGCCGCGCCTGTACGGGCGTGAGGTTGAACGACACTCTCCAGAGGCGTTTCGGCTTTGGATAGCGCTCGATGGGAACAAGATCAGTCACGGCAAGCCCCGCCAGCAGTTTGGCTTCGTCCAGCGCACGTTCGATCCCACCCAACTGGTCGACGAGGCCATGCTGCAACGCCTGGCGACCGCTCCACACGCGTCCCTCGGCAACTGCCGCGACTGCGTCCTTCGCCAACTGCCGTCCGCTCGCAACCTTCTCGACGAAGTCGGCGTAGAAGAACTCCGCCTCTGTTTGCAACCGGCCGCGTTCCTCTTCGCCGAGCGGGACGTAGTCCGAGTACAGCGCCGCGTGGCGGCCACGCGTGACGAGCTCCTTGGTCACGCCGAGCTGCTGATAGAGTCCCCGCAACAGTGCCTTGCCAGCGATGACGCCGATCGACCCCGTGATGGTTCCGCCCTCGGCGATCATCGGCTTGCCGGCGACGCCGACATAGTAGCCTCCGGAGGCAGCCACGTCACCGAACGAAACGACTACCGGTTTGTGTTGCCGCGTGCGCATCACTTCGTGCCACATCAGGTCCGATGCCAGGCCCGAACCGCCGGGGCTTGTAACTCGAACGATGATGGCGCCGATGTCATCGCGCTCTCGCATTTCCTTCAGGTCGCGCGCCACCGACGACGCCCCCGACGCGCTGACAGCATCGGGGCCGGGGAAGCTTTCCCCCATCTTCACCGTTCCCGTGAGGTGGAGGACCGCAATGCCGGTGCGGCCGTGCCGCAGGACATTGCTGCGCATGATGCGCCCGCGGCGCGCCAAGTAGGTGCGCTTGTCGATCGTCGGCGCGCTCTCGCATTGGGCGATCATCTTCTCTTCGGCTTCGTCGGCATACAGCAGAGTATCAGCCAAGCCGCGCTGGTGTGCCTCGCGAGCGGTGAATGGGCCGTCGTCGAGCGCGGCGCGAACGTCCGCCGCGCTCATCCGACGCCCGGCGGCAATGGCGTCGACGATCTGCGCATACAAGTCCTCGATCAGGCTCTCGACCATCTCACGATGCGCCGCCGACATGTCACCCCGCGTGAACGTCTCGGCGGCAGACTTGTACTTTCCCATCTGGATCACTTCCGCTTCGATGCCCAGCTTCTTCAGTGCACCAGCAACAAAGGTCACCTCAGAGGACAAGCCTGCGACATCGAGGGTGCCGGCTGGGGCCAACACCACCTGGTGTGCTGCCGACGCCAGCAAGTACTCGCGCATGCCAGCGTGGGCGAGACAGACCCAGACGGTCTTTCCTGCGTCGCGCAGGGCCGTCAGGCTGCGATGGAGTTCTTGAACTTTGGCCCAGCCGGTACGCAGGCTGGCGCAGCGTACCAGCACGCCGCGCAGCTGCGGATCTTCGCGCGCCCAACGCAGCAGCGCCAGCATGTCGAAGTAGTCTTCACGGGTCTGTTGCGCGATGCCGAACAGCCGATACTCTACCGGTTCTTCGGGCAGATCACCCGCGATGTCCAGCGTGAGCACCCCGTACGGCGGGCGCCGGCCGAGCGAGCGCAGCAGCGCCTCTGACAGATTCAAGTAGGCGAGCAGTCCGTATCGCCGTAAACGACCGCGCATGCTGCGCTCAACTTAGCGCCGTTCGTTCGCACGGCGCAATGGCCGAGGGGGCGCTACTTGGCAACCAGGTGCAAGGGAAGTCTGGTAACGCCGCGGAAGACGATGCTCGGATGAATGGGCAACAGCGAAGCGTCGAGCCGCTCGAAGGAGCGGGTGCGCGTCAGCAGCGCTGCCAACGCGACCTGTGCTTCGAGGCGAGCGAGGTTGGCGCCCAAGCAATAGTGCGTCCCGAATCCGAACGCCAGGTGCCGGTTTTCAGTGCGGCCGATATCGAAGCGCTCCGCGTCCGGAAACACTTGTTCATCGTGATTCGCCGACCCAAGCCAGTTGACGACGATCTGCCCGGGCTCGATCCCGTGCCCGTCAAGCTGCACACGGCAGGTGGCGCGCCGCGGATCCAGTTGCACGGGAGACGAGTAGCGCAGCACTTCCTCGACAGCCGAAGGAAGCAGCCCTGGCTCTTCGCGCAGGCGGTCGAGTTGGTCCGGATGGGCCAGCAGTTCGAGCACCGCGTTGCCAATCAGCGTCGTGGTCGTCTCATTGCCGGCGACGAGCAGCAGGACAAGCATGCGGATCAACTCGTCACGAGTGAGTCGGGACCCCTCCACCTCAGCTTGTACCAACCCGGTCAGCAGATCCTCTCGCGGCTGCCGGCGGCGCTCCTCTGCGAGTGCGGTGAAATAGGTACCCATGTCATCCAGCAGCCGCCCCAGCGCCTTCAAGCGCTCAGGCGGCGGTGGCGTGAACAAGGCGTTGCCCAGGTTCGCGACCGCCGCATCCGACCAGATCTTGAACTGCGCGCGATCCGCCGCGGGAATGCCGATGATTTCGGCGATGACAATGACCGGGAGTGGATATGTGAGCGCGGCAACGAAATCGACCTCACGTTGCTCGATCGCACGGTCGAGCAACTCGTTGGCGATCTCGTGCAGGCGCGGTTCGAGCCGCCGAATGATACGCGGCGTGAAGGCTTGATTCACCAAACCGCGCAACCGCGTGTGTTCCGGTGGGTCTTGTCCCAGCATGCTGGGCGGGGGAAAGGTCTCAGGGTCAATGCCCGGTGGAGGCGGAAATCGGTTCGACCATGTCTGCGGATCTCTCAGAATTGCCTGGATGTCGGCGTAACGGAAAACCGAAATGATCGGCAGGCCCGGGTGCGGATAGATCGGCTGCTCGCGACGCGCCCGCGCGTACAACGGAAACGGGTTGCGCCGCGTCGCCTCGTCGAACGGGTTGAAGGAGAACCCCTCCACCATGCCGACAGCTTGTAACTGCAGCACCGGCGAAGCGTCAAGCATCTCGCGACTCGATCTCGCGAAGAGCGTGGCAGAGTCCGCGCCCTTCAATTCATGGCGCTGTCACAGCTGTCATCTTGCGGATCACCCGGAAGGAGCACAGCGCTGCTCCTTGCAGCGCGGCACTCGTTCGCTATCCATAGACGGCCCGTGCTTGAGCGCGGGCAGGAAGGACCCACTGGCACATGAAGCCCTCCGAATGCGTTTTGTACAGCGGCGGCCTGAAAGGCGCTGAGGCAACCTTCGGCGCAACCGCCGAACAGTATGGCATCGAGGAAGTCAACTTCACGTTCGATGGGCACGTCATCGAACGCAACCGCGGTGTGCGCACGCTCAGTCACGCCGAGCTCATGCAGGGGGACGTCAGTCTGGCGTACGTCTCGCACCTCATGCACCGTCACTACCCCGAGACCGACTATATCAAAAAGGTGCTGCAGACGATCTGGCACCAGATCAACCATGCCCAGGAGGTCTACGTCATCGGCAAGGTGCTCGACGATGATACGGTGATGGGCGGCACAGGCTGGGGAGCCGAGTTCGCCAAGCTGTGCAACAAGCCGGTATGTGTCTTCGATCAGGACCGCAACGCCTGGCTGCGCTGGACGGGGGCGGCATGGGAGCCGCACGAACCGACGATCCTGCACCCGCACTTCGCCGGCACCGGCACACGGTTCTTGCGCGATAACGGCACGGCTGCCATCGCGCAGTTGTTCGCCCGGTCCTTCGCCTAGCGCGGCGGACACAGGGTAACAACCTGCCCCTCACCACGTGTCCACGCACGGCCGCTTCTTGTGCCGGCGTGGTGGCGCGGGCGGTACCGAGTTCAGCAAGCTCACGATCCAGCGCCGCGACTCGGCTGGGTCGATCACGTCGTCGATCTCGAAGTGCGAAGCCATGTTGAGACCTTTGCCGTGCTCGTAGGCGCGCGCAACCATGTGGTCGAACAGCTGCTTGCGCTCCGCCGGATCTTCCACCGCTGCCAGCTCTTTGCGGAAGCCGAGCTTCACCGCCCCTTCGAGTCCCATGCCGCCGAACTCACCGGTGGGCCACGCAACGGTGAACAGCGGCGCTTTGAAGCTGCCGGCCGCCATCGCTTGCGCGCCCAAACCGTAGCCCTTGCGCAGCACGACGGTGCAGAACGGGACGCTCAGGCTCGCCCCAGTCACGAACATCCGACAGGCGTGCCGCACCAGCGCCGTCGTCTCGACCTCCGGGCCCACCATGATGCCCGGGGTGTCGCACAAGGACAGCAGCGGGATGTCGAAGGCGTCACACAGCTGCATGAAGCGTGCGGCCTTGTCAGCGCCGGGGCCGTCGATCGCACCCGAGAGGTGCTTCGGGTTGTTGGCGATCACACCCAGCGGCCGGCCCTCGATGCGGATGAACGCCGTGATCATGCCGAGCCCGAAGTGCCGGCGCAGTTCCAGGACGGAGCCCGTGTCGGCCAACGTCTCGATGACTGAGCGCACGTCGTACACCCGCAGCCTGTTTGCTGGAATGCTGCCGCGCAGCAACCGCTGGTCGGCACACTCCCACTGCGTGATGGATCCCTGAAAATAGGACAAATACTGCTTGGCTACTCGCACTGCCGCCGCTTCGTCGGCGACTGGGATGTCGACGACACCATTGGGCACCTGCACCGACATCGGCCCGACTTCTTCAGGGCGAAACACGCCCAGGCCACCGCCTTCGATCATCGCGGGACCGCCCATGCCGATGTTCGAGTTTGCCGTCGCGATCACGACGTCGCAGCAGCCGAGCAGCGCGGCGTTGCCGGCAAAGCAGCGGCCGGAGTTGATGCCTACGAGCGGTACCCAGCCGCTGAGCTTGCCGAAGAGATAGAACGCCATGCAGTCGAGTCCCGCCACGCCGGGCGCGTCGGTGTCGCCGGGGCGTCCGCCGCCGCCCTCGGTAAAGAACACGACCGGAAGGCGCAGGCGTTCGGCCAGCTCGAACATGCGGTCCTTCTTC
>DATKMS010000303.1:0-5006 GCA_035541735.1 Candidatus Margulisiibacteriota bacterium | reverse complement strand
GAGACGATCGCGACGAGCAACTCGCGCAGATCGAGCCGGCTCGACAGGTCCTGCGCCGAGGCGATCACCGCGAGCAGCCCGCGCTCGCGCTGTTCCTGCAACTCGAGGCGGTTGCGCACTGCCATCGCCATGCGCACCGTTTCGACGAGCGTTGTCTTGCCCGGGTAGCTGGCGGGCAGTGCGTCGAGCTCGGCGAGGCGGGCGGCGAAGTCCTCCGCGGTCGCACCCTGGTGCAGCATCTCGAGCAGGTCGCGAACCGACTGCTCTCTGCCGTCGACATGAATTGCGCGCCTCATGTCTCGCCCAGCTTCGTCTCGCCCCAGCTGCGTTTACACCGGATCGTGCTCGCGAGTGTGCACGAATGACATTGGGTCTGGCCCGTAAAGCGGCGAGACTCGTCCGCCGTGTCGATCCTCGATGCACTTCTTCCGGCGCGCGACCTTCGCGTCCTCGTCACCGCCGGAGCAGGCGGTGTCGGCGCTGCGATCGCGCGCGCGTTCCATGCGGCCGGCGCGCGCGTGCACGTCTGCGACATCGACCGCAGCGCGCTCGACCGCCTGCGCGCCGAACAGCCTGCGATCACGGCGAGCATGGCCGACGTCTCGCTCGTCGCGGACGTCCAGACGGTCTTCGATGATGTCGAGGCGTTCCTCGGCGGACTCGACGTCCTCGTCGGCAACGCGGGAATTGCGGGCCCCCGCGGGCCGATCGAGACGATCGACAGCGTCGGTTGGGAGCGCGCCATCGCCGTGAACGTGCACAGCCAGTTCCATTTCGCGCGCCGTGCGGTGCCACTGCTGAGGCGCTCGCGCTCGGCGCCGTCGTTGATCATCGCAGGCGCGGTGGCCGAGCGATCCGCCGAATTGTCGGCCGCCGATGCGTCGAGAACCTGGGCCGTTGTCGGGCTGATGCGTGCACTCGCCGTCGAGCTCGGGCCACACGGCATCCGCGTCAACGCCATCCTGCTGGCCTCCGCCGGTCCCGATCGCCCGGGAGCGGACTCGGCGCGTGCCGCGATGGCCGACAACGCCGCGGCAGTCGCGCTTTTCCTCTGCTCGCCGGCGGCGCGCACGGTGACCGGCCAGACCGTACGGCTCGACGGCAGCATCGCGTCGCGTTGACCAGGCGGCTTCGCGTGCTCGCCATCAGGGTTTGCACGGTGGGCGCAAAGAACACTCGGCCACGCCCGAGTGTGTATCCGCTCGACATTGAGCGAGCCATGCACCGACTGGACACTACCGAGCGCGGGCTGACCTTACGAAGTTACTTGGCTCCGTTGGCCGGCCCTCCAGCGATCCCGCGCGCGACTCGTGCGCGGGTTGTACGTTGTGCCCAAGGAGAGGATATGAACTCCCCGCATGATCTGGAAGCGGACCGCTGGTCGGGCCGCGGCTTGGCCGCATGGATTCTGGTGGCTTGCGCTGCGCCGACGACGGCCGCGCAGGCCGCGACCTGCGCCGATCTGGTCGGGCTGGCGATCCCGGCCAGCGCCATCGGGCTGCCGACCACGGGCGGTGCGGTGACCAGCGCCACGCTCGTCCCTGCCGCCGGTTCCGGAGCTGCCTTGGTGGCCGAGTACTGTCGCGTGAACGGTCAGATCTCGCCCGTGGATCCCTCCGCGCCGAAGATCCTCTTTCGCGTCGCGCTGCCCACCAGCTGGAACCAGAAGGCGTTGATGTATGGCGGCGGCGGCTTCGACGGCAGCATTCCCAGCGTCACGGGCAACGTCCCGTCCGGCCCGACCGACAAGCCCCTGCCGGTGACCCGCGGCTATGCGGTGTTCGCCAGTGATTCCGGTCACCAGGCCGGCCCCACAGGTTCGCTGGACGGTTCCTTCGGCCGCAACGACGAGGCGCTGGCGAACTGGGGCGGCGAGGCGTTGAAGAAGACGCGCGACGCCGCGATGTACATCATCACCGCACGCTATGGTGCGGCGCCTTTGAAGTCGTACTTCGCAGGCGGCTCGACCGGCGGCCGCGAGGCGTTGCAGAGCATTCAGCGCTGGCCGCGGGACTGGAACGGGGCGATTGCCTGGTACCCGGCCTGGAACCAGGCGTCCGCCATGCTCGGAGGCCAGGTGGCGACGCTGGCGCTGGCAAAGCCCGGGGCTTATCTCAACGCGAACAAGCGCCTGGCCCTGTTCCAGGCGGCGATGCAGGCGTGCGACCATCTCGACGGTCTCATCGACGGCCTGATCAACAACCAGGCGGCGTGCAATGCCACGTTCGACCCGGCGACGGCCATGCTGAACGCATCCCCGCTGCGCTGCCCTGGCGGGGCCGACACCGGCGACACATGCCTGTCGGATGCGCAGATCGCCGCGGTGCGAACGATGAACGTGCCGGCCCACTTCGCGTTCCCGCTGGCCCGCGGCAACAAGGAATATCCCGGCTACAACGTCTGGGGCGCGGACCTCGGCATCACGTCGGCGTCCCCGCTCGAGCCGATCGTCGTGTTCCTCAACCTCGGTTCGGCGCAACCTGCCAATCCGATGCCGGCCACGGCGCCCTACATCAGCCAGCAGCTCGACGGAGTGCTGAAGAACATCATCACGCGCGACCTGACGTTCAACCCCCTTTCCTTCGACCCCCGGCAGCACAGCGACTGGTCTCACCGCTGGCGCGAGCTCAGCCGGATGATCGATCAGTCCCCCGACATTTCCGACTTCGCCGCGCGCGGCGGCAAGCTGCTCCTCGCGCACGGATTGCAAGATGTGCTGGTCAGTACTCGCGCCACCGAGGACTACTACGACCGTCTGGTGCAGATGTTCGGCAGCGACCATGTCCGGCGCTTCGTGCGCTTTTACGAGGTTCCGGGGATGGGCCACGCCTTCAGCAGCCAGTTCAATCCGGCTTGGGACTCCCTGACGGCGCTGGAGCAGTGGGCGGAGGGCGGCGTCGCACCCGCGAATCAGGTGGCGGTCGACACGGCCGGCGTTCCGGGTCGCACGCGGCCGCTCTGCGACTACCCGAAGTGGGCGCGGTACAACGGCGCGGGCGATATCAATTCCGCCGCCTCCTTCACCTGCGTGAGTGCCGGGCGTGAACATGAGGGGCGCCCGGACGATGAACGACAGGATCGCGAGCGCGGCGATGGACCTGACGCCGACGAGTGAGCGAACCGCCGGCCGCGCCGCCGCCAGCCTGCGAATCCACTTCTTCCGTTCTTGATTGCCGGAGGAGACAGATCACCATGAAGTCCGGGTACCACTATTCAGTCCGCTCGCGCGTGACTGCATTTCTGTCGGTTGCATTGCTGCTGCTCATTCCCTCTCTCGCTCGAGCGTGGGACAACGACGTGCTGGTCGGCACTCCGAATGGCGTTGTGGAGGGATATCTCAGCAACGACGGCACGACCATGATCTGGCAGGGCGTGCCCTATGCGAAACCACCCGTCGACGACTTCGTCAACCAGGTCTACCTTCGCTGGAAGGCTCCGCAAGACCCGGCCCCGTGGCAAGGAGTCCGCGACGCGACAAAGCCGGCCTCGAAGTGCACTCAGCTTCAGACAACGGACGATTGGCTCCGAACCGGAATCATCGACCCGGACAGCGGCGAGGATTGCCTGTATGTGACCATCTACAGGCCCAACAACTCGAAGAAGCTGCCGGTGTACGTCTGGATTCATGGCGGCTCGAACAACTTCGGATCGGCGAGGGAGTACGGTGCCGCCGAGCTGGCCGTCCGATCCGAGGTGGTGGTCGTCGTCGTGCAATACCGCCTCGGACCCATTGGATGGTTCTACCACCCGGCCCTGCAGTCGGGAACCGACCCGCTGTCCGACTCGGGGAACTTCGGCACCTTGGACACCGCCCAGGCGCTCAGGTGGATCCAGCAAAATATCGCGGCCTTCGGTGGCGACCGGCACAAGGTCACCGTCACGGGCGAGTCCGCCGGCGCACACAACACCATGAACCTGGTGATCTCACCCGTGGCGAAAGGGCTCTTCAACGGCGCCATGTACGAGAGCGGCGGGATGGCCCCGGTCACGGCCGGGTCGGGGAGGGCTTCGGCCAACGACTACATCGAGAAGCTTCTCATGTTCGCAGACGGCGTCCCCGTGCCGGTTTCGCCAGCGACGAGGGCCCTGTATGCCCAAAAGCGCGTCGCCATGGAAAGTGCCGGGACGCTCGCCTTGTATCTCAGGCACGCCAAGGCGGGCGACCTGTTTCTCGCCATTCTGAAGTACGGTTCGGTGCCGACGTTTCCCGTCATCGAGGACGGCACCGTCATGCCCGCGGGGGGTTGGATCCCGGCCATCCAGTCCGGCAATTACAACAAGATGCCGATCATCCTGGGTAGCAACGAATACGAGCTCAAACCGTTCGAGGTCCTGTTCGGATCCATCGTCGCCCTTTACGGGGCACCCTCCACCCTGCCGGCGCACAACTGGTTCGATCTGTTCACGTCCGTACGGAACAACAACACGCCGAAGTACGAAGACATCCTGAAGACCCCGTTCGACCAGGACCTCTACGACAAGGCAGGCTATTTCGGCACCCTGCAGTGGAAGGCGAAGAACGTCGACTCGATCGCCCACGAGCTCTCGCAGGTCCAGCACAAGGTCTACGCGTATCACTTCAAGTGGGGCGGCATCGGATCGGGACCGTACCCCTTCGACCACATCTATGCCGCCGGGCACGCGTCGGAAATCGCCTTCTTCGGGATCGGAGCCGACCAGGGGCTGTTCAACCTTCCGTTCGTTCCCGCGAACAAGAACGGAAGGGAAGAGCTCAAGCGCGCGATGATGGCGTACCTGGCCAATTTCGCGCGCACCGGAAATCCGAACTCCGGGAATCGAGACGACGGGGACGACGGTGGCGAGGAACACGGAGACCACGGGCACGGCTCTGCGCATCCGCTGAAATGGGAACAGTGGTCGAACGCTTCCGGCGCTCCGAAGGCGATCGTCTTCGATGCCGATTTCGACCACGCCAAGATCGAGATGCAGATGACCGACGAGCTGACCTTCGCGATTGCCGAGGCTCAGCGACAAGCGTGGGTGGC
>DATKMS010000302.1:0-5644 GCA_035541735.1 Candidatus Margulisiibacteriota bacterium | reverse complement strand
GCATCGCCATCCTCGATCGCGAGCTGGATGCCGATCACAACCGGTCCGTCGTCACGTTTGCCGGACCCGCGAGCGTGGTCGTTGAAGCCGCCTATCGCGGCGTAGAGCGCGCCGTCGGCCTGATTGATCTGCGCGTGCATAAAGGCGTCCACCCGCGCATCGGCGCTGCCGACGTGGTGCCCTTCGTGCCTGTGGAGGGCGTCACGCTCGACGATTGCGTGCGCCTGGCCAACGAACTGGGCCAGCGTCTTTGGGAGCGATTGCATGTGCCGGTTTACCTGTATGAAGCTGCCGCCCGCCGCCCCGATCGCACGAACCTGGAGAACATCCGCCGCGGTCAATTCGAAGGTCTGCGCGACGAAGTGCGCACCAATCCCGACCGCCTCCCCGATTTTGGCGAAGCCGAACTGCACCCCAGCGCGGGAGCCACGGTCGTAGGCGCGCGCAAATTTCTGATCGCCTACAACATCAACCTGAACACGCCGGACGTCGAGATCGCCAAGCGCATCGCCAAAGCTATTCGCTTCTCCTCGGGCGGATTCCGTTACGTGAAGTCCATGGGGGTGCCGCTGGCCTCGCGCAACCTGGCGCAGGTTTCCATGAACCTCACCGACTTCGAGCAGACGCCCATCCATCGCGTCTTTGAGGCGGTGCGCGCCGAGGCCGCGCGCTACGGCGCCGCAATTGTGGGCAGCGAAATCGTAGGGCTCATTCCCAAGCGCGCGCTCGAAATGACAGCCGAATGGTATTTGCAGGTGGAGAATTTCCATCCTAGTCTGGTATTAGAGAACCGTCTCGCCGAGGCCGCCACCGTGGATGGATTGAACGAATTTCTGGACGAATTGGCCGCGCCCACCGCGACTCCTGGCGGCGGAAGCGCTGCGGCAGCCGCGGCGGCCATGGCCGCGTCGCTCGGCGCCATGGTCTGCGGACTCGCCAAGCTGCCCACCGACGCCTTCGATGCCGGCCGCAAATTCTTCGCTGAAGCCGTGAAGCGCGACGCCGCATCATACGAAGCAGTGCGGGCTGCGTACAAGCGTCCGAAAGACGAGCGCGCGCCGTACGTGGAACAGGCTTTGCACGAAGCCGCGAAGGTGCCGCTCGAAGTCGCCGAAGCGGCCGTCAGCCTGCGCGAGCGTTTACGCACACTGGCCGCCACGGCGCCCTCGAAATTCGGTTCGGATGTCGAAACCGCGCGCGGACTGGCGCAGGGCGGCATTGACGGGGCGCTGGCCAACGTGCGCATCAATATCGAATCGATGAAAGACGAATCGGCGATCGCCGCGCTACGCGAACGGCTCGCCAAATTATCATGAGCGCCACGCTGGTCTCCATCACGCCCACTCCGCCGCCGCGCCCCGCATGGCTGCGCGCGCCCGCGCCGGTGGGCGAAAACTATCGCGACCTGAAAAGTCTCATCGAAGGGCTCGGCCTGCACACGGTCTGCGAAAGCGCGGCCTGCCCCAACGTGGGCGAGTGCTGGAATCATCGCACCGCCACATTTATGATCCTGGGCAACGTCTGCACGCGCCGCTGCGGATTCTGCGCCGTGCAAAAAGGCGCGCCTCTGGCGGTCGATTACGATGAGCCGCACCGCGTGGCCGAAGCCGTCGCCAAAATGGGACTGCGTTTCGCCGTGATCACCAGTGTGAATCGCGACGACCGCAGCGACGGCGGCGCGGAGCTGTTCGCGCTGACGATTCGCGCCATCCGCGAGCGCGTGCCCGGTTGCGGCGTCGAATTACTGGTCCCCGATTTTCAAGGCAGCCATGCGGCCATGGACGTGGTGATGGCGGCCGCGCCCGACGTGCTGAATCACAACACCGAAACCGTACCGCGCCTCTATCGCCAGGTGCGGCTCGGCGCGCGCTACGAACGCTCGCTCGATATGCTGGCCTATGCCAAGAGCGTGTCGCCGCGGACGCCCGTAAAGTCGGGATTGATACTGGGTCTGGGCGAAACCATCGACGAAGTGCTCGCCGTCATGCGCGACCTGCGCGCGCATCACGTCGATATCCTGACCCTCGGCCAATACCTGCGCCCATCGCCGAAGCATCTGCCCATCGTGCGCTACGTCCCGCCCGCCGAGTTCGCCGACCTGCGCCGCGCCGGCTACGAGATGGGCTTCGCGCATATCGAGTCCGGGCCGCTGGTGCGCAGTTCCTATCACGCCGCGGATAGCGTTTCGCACGGCTAATTGTCCATCGCACCTGGATCGCACGTACAATAATCGTGTGGCCGGCCTTCTCCAATCAATCAGGCTGAGGAACATCCTTAGCTTCAAGGATGCGCGCCTCTCTCTCGATTCGCTAAATGTGTTCATAGGCCCGAACGCGTCCGGCAAGTCGAACCTGATCGATGCGATTGGCCTATTGCAGGCCGCGCCCGGAGACCTGAACGGTGCGATCTTACGTGGCGGCGGCGCACCGGCATGGCTCTGGAAGGGTAAAGGCGAAGGCGCCAGCACCGCTGGCATCGATTGTGAATTCACTCTGGGGACGAACAGCCTTGCGTACTCGCTCGACTTTTCGGCGGCGGACCGTACGTTTCTGATTGAGCACGAGAGTCTGCGTCCTTCGTCAAAACGTGGGGCCGGTGCCTACTTCGAACGGTCCGGCGCAACGGTGAAACTCAGAAAGCCATCCGCCGGCAACGGACCCGCCGTACAAACCGCCACCATCGGCTCAACGAAATCGGTATTCTCTGCCATCCGGGACCCGTTGGATCCCACACCGGTTACCCGGTTGGCTACGGAGCTCGAGCGGATACGGATCTACCGCAGTTTCGACACGTCTCCCTTAGCGCCAACGAGGACCGGGGCCTCCGCGGCCGGCGTCCCCAAGGAGTTTCTGGAAGACAAGGGATCGAACCTGGCTGTCGTCGTGCAAGAGATGCTGTACAACGACACGATTAAGGACGTCAACGGGTACCTCCGCCGGCTTGCCGATTATTTTGAGGAAGTGAAGGTCAGGCTCGACTCGGGCGTAGCGCAGCTTGCCATCAAAGAAAAAGATATCGCGGACCCTGTGGCGGCCACGCGGCTTTCCGACGGCACTCTGAAGTTCCTCTGCTTGATGGTTGTACTCCTGCACGCGAGTCCGCCGCCGCTCATCTGCATCGAAGAGCCCGAGCTGGGCTTGCATCCCGACGCTCTGCAATTGGTGGCCGAGGTCTTGGAACGGGCTGCCGCGCGTACCCAATTGATTGTGACTACTCACTCGGAAGCCCTGATAGACACTCTGTCGGGGAAGCCCGAAGCTGTCGTCGTTTGCGAACGCGATTTCGACAACGCCACCTCGTTCCGGCGCCTTTCAAGCAAAGACTTGCGGCTTTGGCTCGAGCGGTACAGGCTCGGGGAACTCTGGCGGAAGGGCGAGATCGGCGGAAACCGTTGGTAAAGGAAATCCGGATCCACTTCGAGGGTCATCCCGCGCTCAAAGAGGGCTTCCGCCAATTCTTCGGCGAGGTCGTTTCGCTGGCGCGCGAGCGCCGATGGCATGTGCAGTTCATCGCAGGACATGGTAGGGGGAATACGATCCGCGACTATTGTGATGCCTGCGAGTCGCACCGCTTGTCATGGAACGTTCTGCTGATCGATAGCGAAGGTCCCGACGACGGCAAGCTCTTTCAGAAACTCGGGCTCCCTGCCGCGAAGAAAGATTCCGTGTTCTGGATGGTGCAGTTGATGGAGTCCTGGTTTCTAGCGGACATACAAGCGCTCAAGCAGCACTACGGCGCCAACGTAATGAAAGCGAGGCTCAGAGGTAACCCGAAGATCGAGGAGATCCCCAAGGCGGACGTCATCAAGCGCCTGAGGGCCGCTGTGCGCACGCCGAAACGTTCGTACGACAAAGTTGAGGACACCCCGCGACTCTTGAGGCTCTTGGATCCGGCGATTGTCCGCGCAGCGTGCCCTAACTGCGAACGGATCTTCCGGATAATGACAAAGCGCATCCACAGCCGCTGAGTTTACAAGTCTCACGCACACCCACGCCTTATAATTGAGAGGCGCATGCGAGTTAGAAATTCCTTGGCACTTCCCTGTCTGCTGCTGTCTGTCGGCGCGTCACTGAGCGCCCAGTCGATTTTTCAAGTAGTCCCCAGCCCCAACATTCATCCCACGCCATTTCAGAACGGACTGCAGGCCGCGGCGGCATCGTCATCCACCGACATCTGGGCCGTTGGACAGTCGGCCATCCACTACGATGGCACCCAGTGGACCGCTTTTCCCGTCCCCGGGATCCATGGCGACAACACGAGTTACCTGACGTCGGTGGTCGATCTGTCTCCGACTAACGCGTGGGCGGGCGGACTTGTCGGGGTCGATGTCGGATCGACGAATCAGATCCTCGTGCACTGGAACGGTACCAAGTGGAGCGTGTATCCGGGCCCCAAGTTTCCCGCGGGCGATGAGCCTTCCATCTGGGGTATGACGGCGATTTCCGCGGACAACATCTGGGCGGTCGGCAATCTGCTCAACCCCGGTAACGGCGCGCTTTACGCGCTCTTCGAGCACTGGGACGGCACCTCTTGGACCGCGCAAACCGGCCCGTTCTACGGCTTCTTCGAAGGCGTTTCGGCCGACGCCGCCAACGATATCTGGGCGGTCGGCTACTCGGGCAACATCACCTTTTCCGAGCACTACGACGGCAGCACGTGGAGCCTCGTCCGCACTCCCAGTGTCGGCACCGGACCGAACATTCTGCACGGAGTCGTGGCGCTCGCGCCGGACAACGTCTGGGCCGTGGGATCTTCGACTGCCACGACGAAAGCGCCGCCGCCTTACTACGATGTCCCCACCAAGACGCTGATCGAGCACTACGACGGGACCAGTTGGAGCGTCGTTACCAGCCCGAATGTCGGGCCTTACACGCAATATGAGTCGAATCGCCTGCTGGGCATCGTAGCCGTCTCATCGAATGATCTGTGGGCCTTCGGCTCTTACTTCGCCCCCAGCGGCTCGCTAGATCAAATCACGCTCCTGATGCAATGGGACGGGACCAGTTGGAATATGCAGCCGTGTCCGAATCCCACCACCAGCTCGCCGCAGTCGAACATTCTTTGGGGAGGTGTGGTCACCGGCCCCGGCGACGTGTGGATCGTGGGCGACTCCCAGGCCGGTCAACAAACCCTCGTACTCAATACCACCGGCGGATAAAATGATCTTTAATGCACAGCATGAAGATCCGTGCGGCGGCGGCCCTGGTTGCCGGGCTCACCGCAACCTGCCTCTGGTCCGCCGTTGACCAACCCGCCGTCCTGAAAATCGACTGGAATAAAATTACGCGCGAATCGCGCACCACGCCTACGTTGCAGGTGGTTGTGAATCCACCGCTGCGCCGCGGGTCGGCGATCCACGATCGCGTGTATCAGGAGTTACAACGACTGGGCGCCGACTATGTCCGCTATGTTCCCTGGTTGCCCTACCCCAAACTAGCCGTCGCCGAGTTGCGCCCGCCGGATGACAGCCAGACTTATTGGGATTTCTCGCTGATCGACCCGCTGACCGTCGATTTTCTGGAGGCCACCGCCGGGCATTCCGTGATTCTGAACTTCAGCACCATCCCCCAATGGATGTTCCGGACGCCGGCGCCGGTGCTTTATCCGGACGATCCCGACCAGGTGGTCTGGAATTACACGCAGG
>DATKMS010000301.1:0-28441 GCA_035541735.1 Candidatus Margulisiibacteriota bacterium | reverse complement strand
CGGCAACTGGAGCACCTCGATGTCCGGGATGCCGCGTTGGCGGCGCGAATCGTGGACGCGTTCGTCCGCGGCGCACGCGCGGCGCTAGCCGACAGCCGCGCGGTGCTCGGACGTTTGCGGCGGCGGGTCGCCCTCGGCGTGATTTCCAACTTCTACGGCAACCTCGAACGCATCCTTGACGAGGCCGGCATTGGGCCGTGGCTGACCGTGGCGATCGATTCGAACCGCGTTGGCGTGCGCAAGCCGGATCCAGCCATCTTCGCGTTGGCCGTCCGTGGCCTCGGCTGCGCGCCGGACGAAACGCTGTATGTGGGCGACTCCTTCGAGAAGGACGTGGTTGCAGCGCGTGCCGCCGGGTTGCGCAGCGCCTGGCTGGTTGGCGCGGTGGAGCAGCCCTGCCGCGCACCGGAACTGGTCGATGTCCGCTTGCGTGATCTCGCCGACCTCGAAGCGGTCATCGAATGAAGGCAGCGATCATCGCGGCGGGGCTGGGTGAGCGCTTGCGCGCTGCCGGCATCACGCAACCGAAGCCGCTGGTGCCCGTCGCTGGCCGGCCGCTGATTGACCACGTGCTGGCCGCAATCGTGGCGGCGGACCTGAGCGAGGTCGCGTGCATCGTGAACGAGGAGTCATGCGGCATCGAGGAACACTGCCGGCGCAGTTGGCCCGGGCTGCGCTTTGAGTTTGTCCGGCGCACCACGCCCAGTTCGATGGAGAGCCTGTTTGCGCTCAGTGGCTTGCTCGGCCAGGGACGATTTGTCTTGCTGACGGTTGATTCCGTCTTTGCGCCGCCCGCCCTGCGCGCGCTTTTGGGTGCCGCTGCGGCGCGGCACGATGCGCAGGCTGTGCTTGCCGTGAACAGCTTCGTCGACGACGAGAAGCCGCTGTGGGTGGCTCTCGGCAGCAGCGGCGAGATCCGGATGATCGGTCCACAAGCGCGTCAGAGCGGTCTGGTGACCGCCGGATTCTATGTGTTCGATGCGCTCATCTTTCGTGAGATTCCCGCCGCCCGCGCTCAGCACTTCGCAGCGTTGCGCGAGTTTCTCGGCCATCTCCTCACCAGTGGGTATCGGTTGTACGGCCACATCGTGCCGAAGACAGTCGACGTAGATCGGCCCGAAGACATCGCGGTGGCGGAGGCATTCATCCGCAGCGGCTTCACCGCATGAGCACGTTTCTCGGCATCACGCGCGAGCCGGTATTTTCGCCCGGCCGGGTCACCGATGACAGCGCCATCCTGCAGCGGGTGGCGGACGAGTTGCGCCAGGGCAGCCACACGGTCAGGGTCATTGCGGGTGACGACGCGTGCTGGCCGGAGCCGACACCGGACACGACCGTCTTCGCCATGTGTCAGGGGCCGCAGGCGTTGCAGCGCCTGCAGCGCTGGGCGGCGCGCGGCGTGCGCATCATCAACCGCCCCGAGGGCATCCTCAACTGTCAGCGGCACCGCACCGTGCCGGCGCTGCTGCAAGCGCGCACACCGTTTGCGGAGAGCCTGTTGGTCGATACCGCGGCTGAGCCACGCTTCCCACCATGGCTCGGTGATGGCGGAGCGTGGGTGAAGCGTGGTGATGTGCATGCAACGGAGCCCGACGACGTCGTTTTCGTCGACAGCGCCGCAGCGGCGCGTACCGCCTTGCGCCGCTTCAGCGGGCGCGGCGTCGCGCGCGCCGTGCTGCAGCGCCATGTCGCGGGAGCCGTGCTGAAGTTCTATGCGGTGTACGATTGTTTCTTTTCCTGCGGACGGCCGCCGGAAGGCGCCGCACTGACAGCCGACGTGCTGCGCCGCATCGATGTGCTCGGTCGGGAGGCGGCGCGGGCGCTGAACGTCGAAGTGTACGGCGGCGATTGCGTCTTGGGGCTTGACGGGGCCCTGACCCTAATTGACTTGAATGACTGGCCCAGCTACGCTCCGTGCCGGTCTGAGGCCGGCAGGGCAATTGCGGCCTATTTGCTGGCGCACCAAACTGCGAGCGACACGTGAAAGCTGCGTCCAAGAAAGCGCCGGCCGGCGCTCCTATACCTGGGCCGAAATCACAGGCACTCTTCGAAGCGGAAAAGGCGTTCATCGCGCCCGGACTGCAACGCATCGCGCAGCTGTCACAGCTGACGATGGTCGAGGGTCGGGGCTGTACGCTGATCGACGCCGACGGCAACGAGTACCTCGACTTCTTTGCGGGGGTCGCCGTTGCCAGCCTCGGCCACTCGCATCCCCGTTTCGTTACTGGCCTCGTCAATCAGATCCAGCGCCTCGCCGTCGGCAGCTTTACGAACGAGCCACGGCTGGCGCTGCTGAAGCTGCTGGCCGAGCTGGCCCCTGGTGCGCTCAAGCGCACGCAGCTCTACAGCGGCGGCGCCGAAGCGGTGGAAGCGGCCATCCGCCTCGCCAAGTCATACACCAAGAAACACGAGGTCGTCGGCTTCTGGGGCGGCTTTCATGGGAAGACGGGCGGTGTGATGGGCCTGATCGGCGACGAGTGGAAGCAGAAATGGGGGCCACTGGCGCCCGGCACGCACCTGGTGCCCTACGCCGACTGCTATCGCTGCCCGTTCAAGCTGCAGTATCCCGAGTGCGGCATGTTCTGCCTCGACTTCATCCGGCAGTCGCTGAAGACCACCACGGCGGGCCTGATTGCCGCCATCATCGTCGAGCCGATGCAAGGGACGGCGGGGAATGTGATTCCACCAGCCGAGTTCTTGCCGGGGCTTGCCGAGATCGCGCGGGAGAACAACGCGCTGCTCATCGCCGACGAAATGATCACCGGCTTTGGGCGCACTGGCGCCATGTTCGGTTGCGAACACACCGCCACCCAGCCCGACGTGATGACCATCGGCAAGGGACTCGGCAGCGGCTTTCCCGTGACGGGGCTGATCTCCACCGATGAGATCACCGCGTCGCTTCCCTTCGCCAAGCCCAGCTCGTCGTCATCGAGCTACGGCGGCAACCCGCTGGCGGCCACCGCCGCGCTCACCACGATCGAGACCATCATCGATGAGCGCCTGGTCGACAACGCCGAGCGTGTCGGTGCCGTGCTCCTGGATGAACTGCGGCGCCTGCAGGAGAAGTACGAGTTCATCGGCGACGTCCGCGGCTCTGGACTGTTGATCGGGATGGACCTGGTGAAGGACCGGTCGACCAAGGAGCCGCTCTCATCCGCCGTGAGCGAGCAGATTTTTCTCGGCGCCTTGCGGCGCGGGTTGCTGCTGATGGGCTACTTCCCGCGCGTGCGCATCAACCCGCCGCTGATCTTGACGGAGAGCGAAGCGCGTGACGGCGTGGCGATCCTCGATGAAGTGTTCGCCGAGGTGGCACGCGCAGGCAGCTATCGGCAATGACCGCGGCGGCGCTGCGCAACGGCGCCGCGCGCCGAGGCGCCATTATCGGCTTCGGCAACGTCGCGGCCAACGGCCACGTGCCGGGGTGGCGCGCGCGTTCCGATTTCCACATCGTCGCCGTGGCCGACCCGGACCCGGAGCGCCGGGCGCTGGCGCTGACCCTGCTTCCCGGGGTGCGGACCTACGACGATGCCGAGGCGCTCCTCCGCGATGAGCAACTCGACTTCGTTGACATCGCCGCACCG
The DNA here is from genome assembly GCA_035541735.1 of Candidatus Margulisiibacteriota bacterium. Lineage (GTDB taxonomy): Bacteria > Desulfobacterota > Binatia > HRBIN30 > HRBIN30 > DATKMS01. Next base: position 24,860 of record DATKMS010000301.1, on the reverse strand, counting down.
CCGCTCCTGCACGCGCCGCTGATGATCGCCGCGGCGCACGCGGGTGTGCACGTGCTCTGCGAAAAGCCGCTGACGGTGTGGATGCCGGACTACGGCCGCGTGCAGGCGGCGGTGCGGCGCGCCGGCATCGTGCTCCATACCGTGCACAACTGGAAGTACGCGGACGCCTTTCGCGCGGTCCAGCGGATCATTGCCGGCGGCGCGCTCGGACCGCTCATGGCAATCACCTTCGACACCGCCCGCAACGGCTGCGCGGCCGCCAGCGGCGACAACTGGCGCATGCGTGCGGCGGTCGCCGGTGGGGGCATCCTCGTCGATCATGGGTGGCACGCTTTCTACCTCATGCTGGCAATGGCCAACGAGGTGCCGCAGCGGATACGTGCCGTGCTCGAGCGCCGGCGTTACATCGACGCCGAGGTCGAGGACACCGCGCTGTGCACGGTGGACTTCCCGTCACTGACGGGTGAGATCCGCCTGACCTGGGCTGCTGCCGAGCGGCGGACGTGCTGGCGAGTGGTGGGGAAGAGGGGAGAAGTACTCGTGGACGAGGATCGGCTCGTCGTGCGTGCTCAGGGCGTCGAGGAGGTGCAGCAGTTGCCGACGGCGTTGTCGATGGGCTCGCACCATCCCGACTGGTTTGGCGGTGTGCTCGACTCGTTCCGCGCCGAACTGGATGACCCGGCGGCGCGGGGCGCGAATCAGACCGAGGCGGAGTGGTGCCTACGGCTGCTCACCCTGGCGTATGCGTCGGGCGCGCAGGGCGGGCGTACCCTCGACGTCCCAGCGGCGCCCGACTGGCTGGCGGAAGCGGGAACAAGCGCATGAAGACGGCGGTGATCCTGCCACCCACGCCGTCGAGCTTTCGGAAGGTGGCGGGTGTGCCGCTCATCAAACGGACAGCGTTGTCGGCGCTGCGCTCCGGCTTCCACGTCGTCGTGCTGGGACACGGTTGCGTTGGGCAACTGCGTGCACTCTTCGATGCCGATGTGCGCACGCGCGCCGTCGAGGTCGTCAGTGAAGCCGGCGCGTTGGGCACGGAGGTCACGGTCGTGCCGAGCGATTGCTTGCTGACGGCGGCGACGCTGCAGCGCGTCGGCACGGGGACGCTCGATGGCCGGCCGCTGTTGTTCGCGGCTGCGGACGACACACAGATCGCGTTTTGTCGTGCGGCGATGCTCAACGGTCTCGATCTCGACAGCCTGACCGCGGGTGGAGCGGAGAGGCTGTGGGCGGCGCTGGGTGCGCGCGGTGCGGTGCGGATCGCGCTCGACGGTGAGGTGTGCACGCGCATCACCGACGAGGGCTCGATTGCGCGGGCGGAGGCGCTGCTGTGCGAGCAACTGCGGACCGACAGCGCCGCCAGCGACGGACCGCTGGCGCATTACGTCGACCGGCGCCTCTCGTTGCGCATCAGCCGCTGGCTGGTGCGCCATACGTCGCTGCGTCCGAACCACATCACCGTCATCGGCACCTGCGTGGGGTTGCTCGCCGCGACGCTGTTCGGTGTCGGGATGTACTGGAGCGGGGTGGCGGGGGGACTGTTGTTCCTGTGCACGACCATCATCGACGGTTGTGATGGAGAAGTGGCGCGGCTCACGTTCCAGGAATCTCCCTTCGGACAAAAGTTCGATGTGATCACCGACAACGTCGTGCACGTGGCGATCTTCATCGGACTGGGGATCGGGCTCTACCGTCAAAGCCCCCAGGGGCACTATCTATTGTTGATCGGCATCTTGCTCGGCGGCTTCGCGTGTACGTCGGTGGTCACGTATTTCTTCCTGGTCCGGCGGCCTGGATTCGCGCGCAGCGGCGGAACGCCGGTGTCGTGGCGCGGCAAGGTGCGGCAGCGGCTGCTGCGTGGCTTCGAAGCGTTGATGAATCGCGACTTCGCGTACCTGTTGCTCGTGCTGGCGGTGGTGGATCGCCTGTACTGGTTCATGTGGTGTGCGGCATTCGGAACCTACGTGTTTGCGATCCTGCTGATATGGATATATCGCTGGCGTGAAGCGGCATGAGCGCCGCATCCCCCTCTCCCGTGGGGCTGACTCGCATCGGAGTCGAGGAGGGTGTCTGGTGACGGGTTTACGACGCGACTGGGAACGCCGATGAGAACGGCGCGTGCGCTGCGCGTCGCTGAATGGGCCTTCCTGTGCGGCGGCCTCGTCCTGCTGGCGTTTCTGATCCGCGAGTTGGGTGCGGCCACGGTGGCTGCGAACTTGCAGTTGGTCGGCTGGGGCATCGTGCCGATCATTCTGCAGGAGGTGGTGTCGTACGTGGCGAACACGCTCGGCTGGCTGGCGGCGTTTCCCGAGCCGCGGCCGGCCATCTCGCTGCTGACGTTGACGCAGGCGCGTATCGCCGGCGATGCGGTGAATTACGTCACGCCCACTGCAACCCTCGGTGGCGAGTTCGTGCGCACGCGACTGCTGCGTGGGCGTGCCGCCGGCACGCTGATCGTCGCCTCGGTCGCGGTCGCGAAGCTGGCGCAGACGGTCGGGCAGATTGCCTTCGTGATCATTGGCTTGGGCATCGTCCTCGACGACACGCCCTTACCCGCGGCGACACGCCACGGTCTGCTCGCCGGCTTGGCGGCGTTCTCAGCTCTGGTGGTAGGGCTGATCGCGGCGCAGCGACGTGGGATGTTCGCGCCGTTGGTGCGTCTGTGCGAGCGACTGGGGCTCCCGGCGCGGGCGCCGGAGGTGACACGTCGCCTGCAGCGACTCGACGAGGAAATCGCCCGCATCCACGCCAACGCCAATGGCGCGTTCGCCCTGTCTTCCCTGAGCTTCTTTGTCGGTTGGTGTATGGGGATCGTCGAAATCTATCTCATTCTGTGGTTCCTCGGCGTACCGGTCACTGTGCATCGCGCCCTGACCATTGAGGTGTTGTCAGTCGCCATCGACGGCATGCTGTTCTTCGTTCCGGCCAAGGCGGGTACGCAAGAGGGTGGCAAGGTGCTCATCTTTACGATCCTTGGATTGGATCCGGCGAAGGGCTTGGCGCTGGGCATCGTGCGCCGTATTCGCGAGTTGACGTGGGCAGCGATCGGGTTGCTCATCTTGTCACGTCATCAACTGAGCACTCGCCCGGCGCTGGAAACCGTGGCGCGCTGAGCACGTGTCGAATTGCGTGTAGCGTTCGTACCATGGAGGCCACGCGCACGAGCGCCCGGCGGCTGATCGTCTCCGCCGACGACTTCGGCCTGTCTCCTGGGGTCAACGCCGGCATCCTCGAGGCGCATCGCGACGGGATCCTCACCGACGCCAGCTTGATGGTCACCGGTACGGCGTGCGCCGAGGCCGTGGAGCTGGCGCGGGCCACGCCGACGTTGGCTGTCGGCCTGCACCTGGTGCTCGTGCAGGGACGAGCGGCCGCACCGGCGGACACGGTGCCGACACTGGTGGATGGTAACGGCATGTTTCGCAATCAACCCGTGCTCAACGGTTTCCGCTATTTCTTCACCCCCGGCATACGCACGCAACTCGAGCGCGAGATTCGCGCGCAGCTCGACACCTACGCCGGCACCGGCCTGCCGCTGTCGCATGTCGACGGGCACCTCACCATCCACATGCATCCGACGGTGCTGTCCATTCTCCTGAGGCTGGCGCCGCAGTACGGCATCCGCGCACTGCGCCTGCCGCGCGAGCCGCTGCGCATCTCGTTGCGTCTCGATGGGCGGGCGCGCGTGCGCAAGGTCCTGGAGTCCGTGACGTTCCGCGGGCTCGTCCGCTGGGCGGTGCCCCGCCTGCGAGCGCACGGCATGCGCTACCCCGACCAGATGTTCGGGCTGCATCAGAGTGGGCACATGACGGAACCCTACATCCTGGGCGTTATCGCGGCGCTGCCACCTGGTATCACGGAGATCTACTGTCACGCCTCGCAGGTCGACACCGAGGCGCGCCGTTGGCGCCCGCAGGACTACGAATGTGAAGCGGAGCTCAGTGCACTCACCAGTGGGCGCGTCCGCGCCACACTAGATGCCCAGGGAGTGACGCGGATGAGCTACCGCGACCTCGCCGGCTCGGCCTGATGCGGTGGTCGTGCACCGACCCCGGCGAGCAACGCCGCACCGCCGATTGCCAGCAGAAACGCCAGCAAGCGGAGCATCCCGGACACTCCGGTGTGCGGCCGCCATTCCCCGTAGAGAAGGATCCCCCCCGCGATCGGCACCACATTGGACAGGGTCGAGAAAATCGGCATCACGACCACGCCGCGGCCAACTTGAAACGCCGCTTGCATGAAGGCAAAGCCCGCGAGATTGGCGGCGAGCGTGAGCGCCAGGTCAGGGCTGCAAACGGCTGCGGCCAGCGACGCAGCCCCAGCGAGCGCTTTTGCAAACACCGATGCCAATCCAAGTGTCAGGCCGCACGCAATGCTCAACCCGATGGCGCGTCCGGGTGCCGAATCCGCCACGAGTGCCAGAACCGAGAGGGCAATGAGCGCCAACGAAAACGGCAGCGTACCGCGTGCGGTCGCGGTGGGCGCGCCGCCGTCGGCAAACGAAAGGCCCAGTGCGATCAACCCAGCAGTGATGCAGGCGACGCCCAGCCATTCGGACGCCCGCAACCGTTCACCCAACCCCACCACCGCCAGCAGCACGAAGAGCACAATGCCGCCGTTCAATGCCGTGTGCACCACCGACAGCGGCGCCGCGCGCAGCGCTGCCAGATAGAGCCCGTAGCCACCCGTCTGCAGCGCAACGCCGAGCAGCCACAGCGGGTTGCGAACAAAGGCGGCCCACGCCGCCAATCGCCAGCCACCGTCAAGTGACGGCAGACGCTCGGCCTGGCGCTTCATGACGTACAGGCCAACCGTCATCGCCACGCTCGACACAACGGCGAGCAATGACGCGCAGTACATAGGCGTGAGAGACCACCGGAAGCGGCGAGCGGCTAGCGTGGAAGCGCGCGCCGGCGGCCCTGGGCGGCACGCCGCGCGCCCACAGCGCTTACGCCGGGCGTGCCGACGGTGCGGACCCGGTCGTTGCGCCGTTGCCGGCGGCGCGCCGCTTGCGCATCGTGGAGAAGAACTCGCCGGCTTCGCGCAACATGCGCTTCCGCTCGTCGCTGCTCTTCGCCATCTTCTTCACCGCCTTGAGGAAGTACTTCGGCCGGAAGTAGTACTTGCGGTAGAAGCGCTCGACGGAGTCGAAGATCTCCTCGGCCGAGAGACCGGGGTAGCTCACCGTGCACTTCTGATATCCCGATGCGTCGTTGTAGACATCCTGCACCAGGAAGTTGTGCTCCTTGACGTACTCGAAGAAGTGCGTCCCCGGGTACGGCGAGGCCAACGACACCTGCAGGGTTTCCGGATTCATCTCGCGTGCGAAGCGGATCGACTCCTCGATGGTTTCGCGGGTCTCACCCGGTAAGCCGACGATGAAGGTGCCGTGGATCAAGATGCCGAGATCGTGGCAGTCCTTGGTGAAGCGCCGTGCGCGCTCCGTGCTCACGCCCTTGCGGATGTTCTTCAGGATCTGATCGTTGCCCGACTCGTAGCCGACGACGAACAGCCGCAGGCCGCCCTCCTTCATGACGCGCAGCGTCTCGCGGTCGACGTTGGCGCGCGAGTTCGTCGACCAGCAGATGCCCAGCGGCTTGAACAGCTCGGCGAGACGGCGCGCCCGCGGCGGGTCGGCGGTGAAGGTGTCATCATCGAAGAAGACCTCCTTCATCTGCGGGAACAGCCGCGGCATCTCTTTGACTTCGGCGCAGGTGTTCTCGGGGCTGCGCGTCCGATACGAGTGCCCCGTCGTGACTTGCGGCCACAGGCAGAAGGTGCACCGCGCCGGACAGCCGCGGCCCGTATAGAGCGACACGTAGGGATACTGGCAGTACGGGCTGTTGTACTTCAGGTAGTCAAGGTCGCGGTGGTAGATCTGGGTGACGAACGGCAAGGCGTCGAGCTGCTCGCTCGTGAGCGGTGGTGGCTCGGGGTTGTGCACGATGCTGCCGTTGCGCCGGTAGCTGATGCCGGGGATGTGCGACCAGTCGCGGCCCGCCGCCACGTCCCTGACCGCATAGTCGAACTCTTTGCGCGCCACCAGGTCGATCGCCGTCGATGCTTTCAACGACTGATCAGGCTCCGCGGTCACGTGACCGCCGACGAAGGCGATCGTGCAGCGCGGGTTGACATCCTTGATCATCTCCGCGGTGCGCGCGTCGAGGTGAAAGGACGGCGTGCTTGTGTGCAGCACCACGAAATCGTAGTCCTTGGCGATGGCGACCGTCTGCTGCTGGCCGAGGTGCTCAGGGGGCGCATCGAGCATGCGGCTCTCCGGGATCATCCCGGCCGGGTAGCACAGCCACGTGGGATACCAGAATGACCACACCTCGCGCGTCGCTTGATAGCGCGATCCCGCCCCACCATCGAAGTCATCGTACGAAGGTGGGTTGAGCAAAAGCGTCTTCATTGCACGTCCTCCCTCCCCCGGTCCAGATCGGGACACTAACCGACCGCTCCAACGCATTCAAGACTCAATCAGTCCAGAATAAGCCAACCGGCCGCGTTCAATAGCAAAATTGTGACGCGGCGTGGGGTGTGGGCGGGCTGCCGACGCCGCCGAGGAACGCCGCCACCTCAGACGCCACCCGCTCCTTATCGATGTCGATGCTGATCACGTGAAAGCTGTCCTCCAACAACACAGAGCGTATTGGTCCTCGCAGGTGACGTTCCAGGAGCGCCACATTGCTCGGCGGGCAGGTGTGATCCTGACGCGAGTGAATGATCAGCGCAGGCTGGTGGACCTGAGATAGAATACCCTGCACGTGCTTCTGCAACACGAGCAATTGATGGAGTGCCGGCAACGGCACGTGCCGGTAGCTGGGACTCTCGCTGCGCGCTTGCAGATCGGCGACATCGCGCTCTCCGCGCCGTAGATGGCGGCGGCGCTGTTTCACCAGTGGGAGCAGCAGCCGCAGAGCTGGTCCAATGCGGCGCAGCCATGGGTTCGACAGCTCCAGCGCCGGGGCCAGCAGCACGAGACCAGCGATCGCTTGCGGATACTCGACGGCCAGCTTCAGCGCGAGCAAGGCACCCATCGATTGGCCAACCGCCACGACTTGCGGAGTCTCGCGCCGCAATTGCTCGATGCCTGACTGGGCCGAGCCATACCAGTCTTGCCATGTGGCGCGCGCCAGATCGTCGACCGACGTGGCGTGACCGGCCAGCCGCACGCCGCTCACGGTGTAACCGTGGCGATGCAGGCGGTCGCCGAGGAAGCGCATCTCCTGCGGCGTTCCGGTGAAACCGTGGACCAGCAGGCAACCGAGGCTCGCGCGGGTGGGGATGGTCCCGCGGGCGTCCGCGCGATCAGGGCTCGCCCCTCTCAGCAAAAACGGGAGAGTGTCGGGATTGAACAAACCCTCTGCGTCAGCCGTCTGCCCGCCGCTCTTGTTGTGCACCGCGCACGCCAAAAGTCGCCGCTGTCAGCGGCGCCGCCGGGGGCCACCATCGAGCGGTCCGCCGGTGTTGGGAATGCTGGCGAGAAAATCTTGGCTGATCTCGACGGTGGCGTGCGCCTTGAGGTAGTTCAAGAACTCCTCCAGCACTTGCTGCCGACGCCGCTCCTCGAGTTGCTTGGTCAGTTGTGCCTTCTGCGCCCCGAAGTCCGCGTCACCCGCAGGCAAACGCTCCTTGAGCGCGGCGAGTACGCTGCTGCCGGTGACGCTGTAGACAGCGGGGGCGACCGGCTTCTCGGAGGTCAGCAGAAAGGCTTGCTTCTTCAGGTCGGGCGCATTGCCGATGCTTGGGATGTACGTGCCGGCACGAGTAAACGGCCCAGTCTCCTCCACTTTCAGCTTCTCCGCCTTGGCGACTGCATCGAGACCGGACTTCTGTGCCTCCGGAAGCAGCGCTTCCGCCTTGGCCTTCGCCAGTCCCTCGGCACGCTCCGTACGGGCGGCTGTCTCGACGCGCTCCCGAATCTCGGCGAGTGGCGGCACGTGTGTGGGGATTTTCTCGGCAACCCTGAAGACGAAGAAACCCTGCGGCGTATCGACGACGGATCCCAGAGAACCAGCCTCCACCACAAACGCGGCGCTCACCAGCGGCCGGCCACCGGCGGGAACCGTCTCGGTCTCCGCGAACGGCGGCGGAGTGGTGACGCTCAGACCATCCCCCTGCGCAACATCGGTGAGTGTGGCACCGCCCGCGGCCTTCGTGTGCGCATCATCCGCGCGGGCGCGCGCCATGTCGCGTGCCTTCTCCCGCTTTACGGCCTCGACGACCTGGGGGCGCACCTCCTCCAGCGGCTGCGTGCGAGCTTCCTCCTTGGCCTCGACCTTGATGATGTGGAACCCGAACGGCGACCTGACGATCTCGCTGGTGGCCCCGGGGGCCAGGGCGAACGCGGCCTTCTCAAACTGCGGGACCATCTTGCCACGCGGGAACGTCCCGAGGTCGCCTCCCTGTGCGGCGCTGGAGTCCTCCGAGTACTGCTGCGCCAGGGTGGCGAAGTCTTCACCGGCCTTGACCTTTTTCAGCACCTCTTCAGCCTTCTTGCGCGCCTCTTCCTTTTGCTGCGGCGGGGCGTCCGGCGCGACCTTGAACAGGATGTGCCGCGCATGCACCTGCTCCGGCTGCATGTACGCCGTCTTGTGGTCGTCGTAATACTGCTGCACCAACTCGTCGGTGATCTCGACCTTATCGAGGTACTGTTCGGGGTCGTACTGCAGGTACTCGATGCGTACGCGCTCCGGCTCGCGGAACTTGTCCTGGTGCGCGTCGTAGTACGTCTGCACCTCTGCGTCCGTGAGCTGCACTTCCGGGATGAAATTGGCGGCTTCGAGCTTGATGAAACTCAGGTTGACCTTCTCGTTGTCAAAGCGGTAGCGATCCTTCACCTCGGCTTCGCTGACGTGCACTCCCGACGCCACGAGATCCTGCAGCTTGCGGGCGAGCAACTCGTCCCGTTGCGCGTCTTCAAAATCCGCAGGTGTAAAGTTGTAGGCGCGCAGGGTGCGCAAATACAGTTCCTTGTTGAATTGCCCGTTGTCTTGGAAGGCCTGAACGCCGCGGATGGACTGCTGCAGTTCGGCGTCACTGACTTGCAAGCCCAAGCGCTGCGCCTCTTGCCGCAGCAACTCGCCATGGATGAGCTGATCCATCGCCTGGCCCTTGAGGTTGAGCATCTTGAGCAAGTCCGTACTGGCCTTGTCCTTGTACAAGTCCTGGTACATGCGCGCGAGGTTGTTGTAGGTGCGATAGAAGTCGGCTGGATCGACAGCGTGGTCGTTGACGCGGGCAACGACTTGGGCTTTCTGGCCACCGACGACGCTGCCGATGCCCCAGAAGATGAACACCACGACGATTGCCACGAACATGATCTTGACCCACGCCGCAGAGGCGTTTCGGCGAATAACCTTGAGCACAGGGGATTGTCCTTTCGGCGGACGATAGACAACCACCCCCGGAAAATCAATTCGGCGTCTGGCTGAGCGCATATGGCGCACCCCTGCGAGAGGCGATATGCGACAGGCGATTCCACATCGTTTGGAGGAAGCCTATGAGGCATCGCCGTTTGGGCCGCACCGGCCTGGTTGTTTCGGAAATCTGTTTGGGCACCATGACCTTCGGCAATCAGGCGGACGAAGGCAGCAGCTTCGCGATCCTGGACCGTGCGTACGATGCCGGCGTCGACCTCTTCGACATCGCCGAGGTCTATCCGGTGCCACCGGAGCGCAAATACGCCGGGCGCAGCGAGGAGATCGTCGGCAAATGGATGGCCGGCAAGCCGCGTGACGGCGTGTTCATCGCCACCAAAGTTGCCGGTCCGGGTGGCGGTTGGTACTTGTCACCGGTACGCGAGAACAAGGGATCGCTCGACCGCCATCACATCATGCGCGCCGTCGAAGGCAGCTTGCGCCGGCTCGGCACTGATTACATCGATCTCTACCAGACGCACTGGCCCGACCGCGGCCTCCCCATCGAGGAGACCCTCGAAGCGCTGACGCGTCTCATTGAGGATGGCAAGATCCGCTATGCCGGCTGCAGCAACGAAACGGCCTACGGATTGACCAAGAGCCTGTGGATGAGCGAGACCCGCGGGCTGGCGCGCTACGAAACCATTCAGAACAACTTCAGCCTGCTCAACCGCCGCTTCGAGGACGAACTCGCCGAGGTGTGCCGTCGCGAGCAGGTCAGCCTGCTGCCCTACAGCCCCATCGCCGGCGGCGTGCTGAGCGGCAAGTATCAAGAGGGTGCACGCCCTGGCGGCGCCCGCTTCACGCTCTACGCCGACTACAGTCCACGGTCGCAGGCGATGTTCCGCCGCTTCGTCAACCAGAAGACGCTCGACTCCACCGCACGGTTCATGGGCCTCGCACAGGAGGCCGGCATGCACGTGGCGACCCTGGCGACGGCGTGGACGCTGACGCACGATTTCGTCGGTTCGACGATCATCGGCGCCACGCGCGCGGAGCAGCTCACCGACACGCTGGCGGCCGCGGACGTGACGCTCTCGGCCGACCTGGTCAAGGCATGCCATCAGGTGACGAAGGACATGCTCTACCCGCTGGGGTGAAATCGGCGGCGCAGGCTGGGCCTTCTTCTCACACGTCTGCAGCGTACGGCGGCGCCGGGTCATACTCGATCTGCCGCTGCACCGCGCGGGCGCACTCGACGCCACGCAGCTGCCCCACCAGCCACAACGCCATGTCGATCCCGGCTGAGACCCCGGCGGCGGTGACCACGTTGCCGTCGCGCACGTAGCGTGTCCGTTCGAGCACGGTGATGTCGCCGCGCTGGCGCAGCGACTCGATGAACGACCAGTGCGTGGTGACGCGCTTGCCTTTCGCGAACCCCGCGCCGTGCAGGAGCAGGGCGCCGGTGCACACGCTGGTCACCCAGGTGCAGCGCTGGCCTGCGGCGCGCAACCAGTCCATCAACGCCGGGTTCGCTACTGCGCGCCGCGTGCCCATGCCGCCTGGGACGAGCACAATGTCGAGCGCTGGTACGTCGGCGAACGTGTGGTCCGGAAGGACGCGCAACCCCTTGGCACACCTGACCGGACGCGGCTCCTGAGCGATGGTCACCACGCGATCGCCCGCGTTGAGCGCTGCGGCGGCGGTGAACACTTCCCACGGGCCCACGAAGTCCAGCTCCTCGGCGTCATCGAAGATCAGTATTCCCGTCGTGATGGCCATCGGCGGCTTCCTTTCGTCGTCACTCAATGGATGGCTGTACTGGTGAAGCGGTGCCGATAGGCGCTCGGCGGCACCCGCAAGTGCCGCACGAAGGCGCGGCGCATCGACTCGGCCGTGCCGAAGCCGCACTGCGCGGCGATGGCGTCGACACCGTGCGCCGATTCTTCCAAGCGGCGCCGCACGGCTTCGATGCGCGCCATTTCGACGAACCGTGCCGGGGTGACACCCACCTCGCGCGTGAACACGCGCGCGAAGTTGCGCGGGCTCATGGCGACACGCCCCGCCAATGCCGGCACCGACAGGTCCATGTCGAGATGGTCGGCGATCCACGCCTGCAGCTCGCGCAAGGGCTCGCGGTCGGCGGCTTGCACCGCCAACTGCGTGCTGAACTGCGACTGGCCGCCCGGCCGGCGCAGGAAGAGCACCAGCTCGCGCGCGACCTGCAGCGCCACCTCGCGGCCGTGGTCCTCCTCCACCAGGGCGAGCGCCAGATCCATGCCGGCCGTGACACCCGCCGAGGTGTACAGGTTGCCGTCGCGCACGAAGATCGGGTCGGGATCGACGCTGATCTGCGGATACCCGCGTGCCAGAGCAGCACAGGCCCGCCAGTGCGTCGTCGCCCGGCGGCCGTCGAGCAGGCCGGCTTCGGCGAGCACGAAGGCTCCTGTACACACCGAGCCGAGACGGCGCACGCGTGGCGCCATGGACCGCAGCCACCGCAGCAGCAGCGCATCCTGCATGGCGGCACGCGCGCCGCTGCCGCCCGCCACCAACAGCGTGTCGATGCGCCCGCGCACCTCGCGCAACCTGCGGTCGACACCGAGCCGCAGCCCTGACGACGCCGTGATCGTTCCCGACGTCGTGGCCAGCAACTCGGTGGTGTACGCGGGTGTGGCGCGGCGGCCATGCTCGCACAGCCAGCGCGCGGTGCGCGCGAACACCTCGAGCGGCCCGGTGACGTCGAGCACCTGAATGTCTGGGTACGCCACAAGCGCGACGCGACGCGGGTCAGCGGCCTTGAGCGGTGCGGTGCGGCGACTCGACATGCAGCGAGTATGGCGCCGCCCTCACTTGGCTGCAATGACAACGAACCAACATATTCTGCCACGGACGACACCGGACCGGTCCCGTGCCCGCGTGGCGGCATCTCGACAAGGCGAGGGCCGTCGACTAAGTGAGGCGCTGCGTTTGCCATCGGAGGATCGGATGAGGCTTGCCTATAGTGCCGAGCATGAGGCGCTCCGCCAGGAGCTGCGTGCGTACTACGAGAAGCTGCTGACGCCGGAGCTGCGCGAGGAGATCGGGCGCAGCGAGGGTGTTGGACCGATCGTCCGCAAGGTCGTGCGTCAGATGGGCGCCGACGGCTGGCTCGGCATCGGCTGGCCGAAGGAGTACGGCGGCCGCGGCATGACGCCGATCGAGCAGTTCATCTTCTTCGACGAGTCGATGCGCGCCGGCGCCCCGGTGCCGATGCTGACGGTGAACTCTGTGGCCCCGACGATCATGCAGTTCGGCAGCGATGAGCAGAGGAAGTTCTACCTCCCCAAGATTCTCAAGGGCGAGATCCACTTCGCCATCGGCTACACCGAGCCGAACGCCGGCACCGATCTGGCCTCGCTGCAGTGCAAGGCGGTGCGTGACGGCGACTTCTTCGTGATCAACGGCCAGAAAATCTTCACCAGCCTGGCCACCGATGCCGACTATATCTGGCTCGCGGTGCGCACCGACCCCGAGGCGCCCAAGCACAAGGGCATCTCGATGCTCATCGTGCCGCGCGAGACGCCCGGCGTGCGCGTCGTGCCGATCAAAAACATGGGGGAGCTGAACACCAACCAGACATTCTACGACGATGTTCGGGTCCCCGTCGGCAATCTTGTCGGCAAGCTCAACGGCGGCTGGAAGCTGATCACCAACCAGCTCAACCACGAGCGCGTCACGCTGTGCAGCTCGGGGATGATCGAAGGACACTTCGAGGAGGTGGTGCGCTGGGCGAAAGAGACCACGCTCGCCGACGGCCGCCGCGTGATCGATCAAGCGTGGGTACAGCTCAACCTGGCACGCATCTACGCCCGCATCGATTTTCTCCGCTTGATGAACTTCAAGGTCGCGTGGGGCGCCGAGCAGAACCAGCCGCTCAACCCGGCGCACGCCTCGACTATCAAGGTCTTCGGCACGGAGTTCTACCTGGAAGCGATTCGCTTGATGCTCGAGATCCTCGGGCCTGCCGGTACGTTTCGCCCCGGCTCACCCGACGTCGCCATCCGTGGCCGCATCGGCTTCATGCTGCGCTCGATCCACATCCTCACCTTCGGCGGCGGCACGAATGAGATGCAACGCGATCTCATCTGTCTGTTTGGGTTGAGCATGCCGGTGATGCCGAGATTCTAGGTTACAGCTGAAAGTCGAGAGAGGAACGCGCAGATGGATTTTTCACTCACGGACGAGCAACGCGCCCTGGCTGATCTGGCGGGGCAGATTCTTGGCGACAAGTGCACGCTCGAACGGCTCAAGGCGGTGGAGCACAGCGACAGCCGCTACGACACCGACGTGTGGGCGGAGTTTGCGAAGGCCGGGCTGCTCGGAGCGGCGCTGCCGGAGAGTGCGGATGGCAGCGGCGGTGGATTCGTCGAAGCGTGTTTGCTCCTCGAACAGCAGGGCAAGCGTGCTGCGATGCTCCCGTTGCTGTCGACGATCGTGTCGGTGGCGATGCCGTTGGCGCGCTTCGGTTCGACCGAGCAGCAGCGGCGCTACCTGCCGGGGGTGGTGAGCGGGCAGACGCTGCTGAGCGCGGCGCTAACCGAGCACGGCACCGACAGCCGGGCGCCGATGACCACAGCGACACCCGACGGCAAAGGCTGGCGGCTCAGCGGCGTCAAGACCGCTGTGCCGATGGCACACGTTGCGGCCGCGGTGCTGGTGCCGGCACGCACGGCCGAGGGTACGTGCGGCGTGTTCCTCGTTGACCCGCAGGCGGCGGGCGTCACGCTGGCGCGACAAGACACGACGAACTGGGAAGCACACTTCCGGATGGAGCTCAGCGAGGTGAAGGTCGGTGCCGAGGCGTGCCTCGGGTCTGTGACCGGCGCCGCCGAGGTCCTCAATTGGATCGTCGATCGCACCACCGTCGGGTCGTGCGCCATCGCCTCCGGGGCCTGTCAGGAAGCGCTGCGCATCACCGCGGAGTACGCCTCGAACCGCAAGCAGTTCGACAAGCCGATCGCCATGTTCCAGGCCGTCGGCCAGCGGATGGCCGACTCGTACATCGACAACGAAGCCGTCAGCCTCACCATGTGGCAGGCGGCCTCGCGCCTGCACGACGAGATGCCGTCACCGAAGGAGGTCGCCACGGCGAAGTACTGGGCGTCGGAAGGCGGCAGCCGCATCGGCCACGCGGCGCTGCACATCCACGGCGGCATCAGCATCGACGTCGACTATCCGATCCACCGCTACTTCCTGTGGTTGAAACAGATCGAGTTCACGCTTGGTCCCGCGACACCGCACCTCGTGCGATTGGGTGAACTGCTCGCCGCGGAACCGGTGTAGAGCGGGAGGGCCGCACGGCCGTCCGCCCGCTGCCGGCTGCCTCGGCTCAGTCGTTGCTGTAGTGCAGCGCCAACCAAACACTCTTCTCTTCCGTCCACTCGACGCGATGCCGGCGGTGCGCCGCGATGTGGACGTAATCACCCGGGCTCAGCACCAGCGGTTCGCTCTCGCCCTCGAACAGCAGGGCGGCGCTGCCACTGAGCAAGATGACCCATTCGTCACGCTGCTGATCATACCACTCGTCACGCGGCGTGGTCCGCTCAGCCGAGACAATGCGTTCGAGTTTCAAGGACGAGGTCTGGAGAAGCGGCTCGAAAATCTCATCAGCAATAGCCGCGGGAATGTCGGAGAAGAGGTTGGCAGCTTTCATTGGCCTCCGTTCCTTTTCAGCGGCACGGAGAGTATCACGTTGTCCGAAAGGACGAGATGGGTGTCCCATGAAATTTGGACTCTTCGGGATCAACGTTGGGCCGTGTACTGACGCGGCGGTGGCGGTGCGGGTCGCGCAAGCCGCCGAGCAGCGCGGCTTGGAATCGGTGTGGACAGGCGAGCACGTCGTCTTGCCCGACCCGCAGGTGCCGCCGTCACCGGTGCCGCCGGAGACGCCCTTCCTCGATCCCGCGGTTGCGCTGGCCTACATCGCTGCGGGAACGTCGACGATTCGCCTCGGCACGGGCATCATCATTCTTCCGCAACGCAACCCGCTCGTGCTGGCGAAGGAACTCGCCAGCGTCGATGTGGTGTCCCGCGGCCGACTGATCTTCGGAGTGGGCATCGGCTATCTCAAACCGGAGTTCGACGCGCTCGGCATCCCGTTTACTCACAAGGGCGTACGCAGCGTCGAGTACCTCGAAGCGATCCGGGTGATGTGGACAGAGCCGCAGCCGCGCTACCGGGGCCGCTTCGTCAGCTTCGACGCCATCAACGCGTTCCCGCGACCGCTGCAGCAGCCGCACCCGCCCATCGTCATCGGCGGCGCCTCGCCCGAGGCCTTCCAGCGTGCCGTGCAGCATGGCAACGGCTGGTACGGTTTCGCGCTCGACGTCGACGCGGCAGCGCGCTGCATCGAAGGGCTGCAGGCGGCGCAGCGCGATCACGTCCGGCCTACGACACTGGGCGAACTGGAGATCAGCATCACGCCCGCTGGAAAGCTCGACGCCGATACGGTCAAGCGGTTCGCCGACCTCGGTGTGCATCGGCTCATCGTTTCGCGGCGCGCGGCGACTGAAGACGACGTGATCGCTGCGGTCGACCGGATCGCCGAGCTGCAATCCGGCGCCCAACAAAAGTAGGACAGGTCGCCGCGGTCCCCGCTGGTCGCTTAGCGGCGCAGGGTCAGCCGCACAGGGAGGTGCTTGATACCGCTGATGAAGCTCGATTGCAGACGCTCGACCGGGCCGGCGAGATCGAAGCGCTCGACGCGCTCGACGAGTTTGCGAAACAGCACTTGCAACTCCAACCGCGCCAGGTGAGCGCCCAGGCAGACGTGCTCGCCGATGCCGAAGCCAATGTGCAAGTTGGGCTCGCGGTCGACGCGAAAGGCGAACGGTGCGTCGAAGACCGCCTCGTCGCGATTGGCAGAGCCGTAGAACAGGCAGAGGTGCTCTCCGGCCCGGATGCGTTGGCCGTGCACCGCCACGTCCGCCACCGGCGTCCGGCAAAACTGGTTGACGGGGGTCACCCAGCGCACGACTTCCTCGGTGGCCGAGCACGCCAAATCCGGATTGCGTTGTAGCTTGGCATATTCAGCGGGGTTCTGGATCAGTGCGAGCAGCCCGCCGCTGGCGGCGTTACGCGTGGTTTCGTTGCCGGCGACGATCAGGAGAATGAGATACGAGAGCAACTCGAAGTCGGGAATCCACGCACCGTTGAGCTTCGCATTCGCCAGAATGCCCATGAAGTCATCGGTCGGTTTCCGACGTCGCAGGTCGATCATGCGCGCGAAGTAGTCCTTTTGCGCTTGCACGGCGCGCGCGGTGGTCTCCCTCACCGTCGCTCCCTCCTGATACTCGGGGTCCGTGGCCCCGAGGGTCTCGTTGGTCCAGCGGAAGAAGAGCGGGCGATCCTCCGCCGGCAGCCCGAGCATTTCCGCGATGACGGCGATCGGCATCACCGCCGCGATGTCGGTGACGAAGTCGATCTCCGTCCGCCCGGCGATGCCGTCGAGAATTTCGTCCACGAGACGCTCGACCGCGGCGCGCTTGGCTTCTACTGCACGTGGGGTGAAGTGCCCGGAAAGCAGGTGGCGATAGTGGCGGTGCTCGGGCGGGTCCATGTTGAGCAGGTGGCGCACGGGAAAGTTGTCGGTGGCGAACTGCTCCTCGGGAAAGACGGCAAGCCGCGGCGCGTTTTGAAAATGCTCCGGATCGCGCGAGATCCGCACAATGTCGTCGTGCCGCACAATCGCCCAGAACGGCAGCATGCCCGGCGGCTCGCAGTACGCGACGGGCGCCTCGCGCCGCAACCCGGCCCACGCCTCGTGCGGCGGGCCGTGCTTGCCGTACCAGTCCGGGTCGATGATCTCTAACGGAGCGCGGGGCACACGTGCATCGGCCATGGCAGCAACCTCGGGTGAAGTGGCCAGTACGCTACGACATCCCAGGGAGCTGGGCAACTTGGCGACTTGGCTCGACTAGCGCGTCAGCAGCAAGCACCCAGCAACCGGCCCGCCTCCGACACCGACGGCCGCGACTTCGCAGTTGGGCACCTGGCGCTCGCCGCACGCGCCCCGAAGCTGACGCACCGCTTCCGCCACGAAGCCGAAGCCGTGCAGGCGTCCGCCCGAGAGCTGCCCGCCCCACGTGTTCAACGGCAGCTCGCCGCCGAGCTGGATGCGCGTGCCGCCTTCGACGAACGGGCCGCTTTCGCCGCGCTTGCAGAAGCCGAGCGCTTCGAGCCACGCCAGGGTCAGGAACGAGAAGCCGTCGTAGAGCTGCACGGTGTCGACGTCCGCCGACTTGAGGTCGGTGCGCGACCACATGTGCGCCGCGGCGTCGCGCGCGGCCATCGTAGTTATGTCTTCCCACTGATCCCACAGCGGCCGCTTGCGCATGGCCGTGCCGACGGCATTGAAGCGCACGGCGGGGTGCGGCAGGTCGCGCGCCACGTCGGCGCTCGACACCACCACCGCGGTTGAGCCATCGACGGGCGCGTCGCAGTCGTACAGGCCGAAGGGCTCGGTGACCATGCGGACGTTGAGGTAGTCCTCCATCGTCATCGGTTCGCGGTAGACCGCCTTCGGGTTGAGCGCTGCGTGCTTGCGCCCGGTGAGCGCGATTGCCCCGAGGTGCTCCTTCTTGGTGCCGAACTCGTGCATGTGACGGCGCGCGTACAGCGCCAGCCAGTTGGCCGCAGACATGGCGCCGAACGGAATGAAGAACGCGCCGAAACCGGGGATCTCCAACGAACCAGCTCCGATGCCGCGCCGGCCGGTGTCGGCGGCCGCCGTGGCTTCGGTGACGGTGCGATAGACGAGCGCGTGCCGACAGAGGCCGGCGGCCACCGCCAGCGTGGCGTGGATGATCGGCGAGATCTGCGCCGGACCCTCGAGGCCCGACACGTGCCAGCGCACATCGATGCCCAGCGCATCCTGCACCTCGTAGATGCCCGGGCCGGCAAAGCCCGGACCGCCGTGAACTGGTCCTGGGTACGCGGCGATGCCATCGACGTCGTCCGGTTTCAGGCCAGCATCGGCAATGGCTTCGAGCGCCGCTTCGCACGTGAGATCGAGGTCGTCGCGGAAGAGCCGCCGCCCGATGGCTGATTGGCCGACCCCCGAGACGATGGCGCGGCGCTCCAGTGGCTCAGCCATCGGCTCCGCTCCGCTGAAGGTGCAGTCCCCCTGCGTTCCAAGAAACTCTCGATTTTCTCCGGATGCGTGTTGCTGCGGGCGTGCAGCGCCGTCGCCGGGGAATGAATTCCCCGGCTGAGTCCCTGAAAAGTTTCCTGAAGGGGACTCCAACCACTGCGTTCGCAGTCGGCTTCAGCCGACTTGGGTCGACTGAGCCGGGGAATTCATTCCCCGGTGACTCTGGTGGCACGCCTGCCGCGAGATCACCTTCTCTCATGCTTGGCCCTCCGGTTCGAACAGCGGCAGCGCCACCTCGTCACTGACGTTTTCAAAAACGACGCGCAGCGGCATGCCGATCTGCACGTTGTCGAGCGGGCAGTTGATGATGTTCGTCATCAGCCGCAGGTTCGGTTGTTCGACCAGCTCGACGAGGCCGATTACGTACGGCACCTCCTGTCCCGGGTACCACCGCTGATGGTTGACGGTGTAGCTGTGCAGCCGCGCGCGCCCGCTGACTTGCTTCACGTCGAGGATGCGTCCGCGGCACTTGGGACAGATCGGACGCGACGGATGGATGAGGTGATCGCACGGAATGCAATGGGTGAACTCGAGTCGCCCCGCGCGGCAGGCGCGCCAGTACGCCTCGGTGCGCGGTTCGAGCGCCGGCAGGGGACGGATGAACGTGGCCATGGGGTCGGACTGTATACCGGAATGACGTAGAACGTAAAACGTGAAGCGTAAGGCCGAGCGGAATGGTAGGTGGCGGTTTCCTTCCGAGTTCGGTCCGATTACGTTTTACGTTCCACGGTTTCTCCACTAGAGTTCGGTGCATGCCCCCACCGCTCGCGCACCTCCGCGTCATCGACCTCACCGACCTGCGCGGTGCCCTCGCCGGCAGATTGCTCGCCGACCTCGGCGCAGAAGTCATCAAGGTCGAGCCGCCGGGCGGTGATCCGGGGCGATGGCAGCCCCCATTCGCTGGGAACGTGCGAGCATACGACCGCTCGCTCCCGTTCCTGTATCGGAACGCGAACAAACGCGGCGCGGTCATCGACCTGCACGCTGCGGGCGGCCGGGAGCGCTGCGGCGACCTCTGCGAGCAGGCGGACATTCTGCTCGAAAATTTCGGACCGCAGGAGCGCCGTGATCTCGGCTTTGACCCGGCAGAGGTCCGCCGCCGCCATCCGCGTCTGGTGCATGTCGCCATCGCCGACTTCGGGCTCTCCGGTCCGCGCGCCGGATGGCGAGCCGAGCCGCTGGTTGCCTTCGCAGCGTCGGGTGCGCTGCACGCCTCGGGGTTTCCCGATCGGCCGCCGTGCTGGCTGCCCGGTTTCCTGGCGCACGACTGCGCTTCGGTGTTCGCGGTCATCGGCGCGCTCACCGCCGTGCTGGAACGCGAACGTTTCGCTGGCGGGCAGAGCATCGAGGTGTCGGTGCAAGAGGCGGCGCTGCACGGCCTCAACCCGTGGTCGATCCCACTCGCGGATTACACGCGGATGTACCCCTTGGTTCCAGCATCGCCGCCACGCAACGCGGACGGCACGTACCTGGTCCTACCCGTCGCAGACGGCCACGTGCGTGTGTTGCCCGGTACCGTGCGTCATTGGCGCGCGTTTGTGCAGCTGCTCGGCAATCCTGAAGCGCTCGCAGGCGAGGAATGGGAGAACCCCATCTTTCGTCTTCTCAACGCCGACGCGATCCGCCTGCTTGCCGCCGATGGATTGCGCGAGCGCCGGCGCGCCGAGGTCTTTGCCGAAGCGCGTCGCCTCGGTCTGCCCATGGCGCCGGTGAACACACCCGACGAGTTCGTCGCCGAGGAGCAGACGCGGGTGCGCGGCTACTTCCGACGGACCGGCTTCCCGCATCTCGGCGATGCGCCGTTCGCGCCGGCGCCAGTCAACCTGTCGGGAACCCCCGCTGTGCTGGAGCGGCCGGCGCCACTGCTCGACGAGCACGAGGAGGTCAACGCACGTGCCGAGGCAGGTGTGCAAGCAGGTTTGAACCGTGCTGCGACGACGAGTGCGGCGGCAGCGCTCGCGGGCACACGGGTGATCGACCTGGGTGTCGGCGCGGTGGGCCCCGAAGTGTGCTGGGTACTCGCCGAGCTGGGAGCCGAGGTCATCAAGATCGAATCGCGGGCGAACCTCGATTTCTTGCGCGCGGTCACCGTCGAGCCGGACATGCCGAACCGCGCCTGGACCTTTAACGATGAGTGTCGCGGCCAGAAGAGTGTGTGCCTCGATCTGCGGACGGCGCGCGGCCGCGAACTGGCGTTGCAGTTGTGCGCCACCGCCGACGTGGTCGTCGAAAACAACCGTGGTGGCGTCGTTGGCAAGTGGGGACTGGATTACGAGGACGTGCGGCGGCTGCGGCCGGATGTCATCTACGTCGCATCGCAGGGGTTTGGGCGCGGCGGGCCGCTCGGTGAAGCGCAGGCGTTCGGTCCGCTCAACTCGTCCTTCGCTGGTGCCAACTGGCTGTGGAATCATCCCGAGGCACCGTATCCCGCCGGCGTCTCGCTGAATCATCCGGATCACATCGCCAGCAAGCTCGCCGCCGCCGCGGTGCTCGCCGCCATCGCGCACCGCGGCCGCACCGGTGAAGGACAGCTCATTGAGATGGCGCAGACGGAAGCCGCGGCGTATCTGCTCGGCGAGTTCTACCTCGAGCGTTCGTGCACGGGCCGCGCCCCCGTGCAGCGCGGTAACGCGGCTGAGCACGCGGTGCCGCATGGCGTCTATCCTTGCGCTGGCGATGACCGCTGGTGCGCCATCGCCGTCATGAGCGACGCGTGCTGGGAACGCTTCGTCGGCTGCGTTGGCTGGGCGCCGAATCCCGGTTGGGCAAGCGTGGAGGGGCGACTGGCGGCGCGCGCGGAGATCGATGCACGGGTCGCCGAATGGACACGGACGCGCGCGCCCGAAGATGCCGCGGCAACGCTGCAGGCCGCCGGCGTGTCGGCGATGGCGGTGCTGAGCCCAGACGACAGCCGCGCCGACGCGCACCTCGCCGCGCGGGGCGCCATCGTCACCGTGCAGCATCCCGAGATCGGGCCGGAACGTCACATCGGCAATCCCATGAGAATGAGTCGAACGCGTTTGGTGACGGCGGGCGCCGCGCCGTTACTGGGTGCCGACACGGAAGACGTGTTGACCCGCGTGTGTGGTCTGACGCCGCAGGAGGTCGCGCAGCTCGTCACAGACGGTGTCTGCCGCTAGAGCGCCTGCGGCCAGCGTCAGAGCACGCCATCGGCGCGCAGCCGAGCGATTTCCGCGTCCGCGACGCCGCACTCGCGTAGCACCTCGTCAGTGTGCTCACCGAGCAACGGTGGGCGGCGCTCGATGCGCCCCGGTGTGCGCAAGAGCTTGACCGGCAGGCCGGTGGTCCTGAACATGCCGATCTCCGGGTGCGGCAGCTCGACGAGCATCTGGCGAGCCAACACTTGCGGGTCGGAAAACACCTGGGCAACGTCGAGGACCGGGCCGCATGGTACGCCGGCCGCATTGATGCACTCAACCCAGTGCGCCACATCGTCGCTGCCGAGCGCCGCTTCGATGAGGGCGGTGAGGGCGTCGCGGTTGTGCAGGCGCACCATCGGGTCGGCAAAGCGCGCATCGGTGATCCACTCCGGATGGCCCAGCACAGTGGCGAGCTGGCGCCACATGGCATCGTTGCCGGCTGCGATGTTGAGATAGCCGTCGCGGGCACGAAAACGGCCGTAGGGTGAGGAGAGCGGATGGTGTTGACCAGCCGGGCCCGGGGCGCTCCCCCACTCGAAGAACATCCCCGCGCCCCACGACAGCACGCCGACCATGGCCTCGAGCAGCGAGGTGTTGACGATCTGCCCGCGGCCGCTGCGCAGGCGCGCCAGCAGCGCCAACTGGATGCCGTGTGCCGCGAAGATCCCGGCCAGCAAATCGGCAATGGCGATGCCCGCCCTGGTCGGGCCGCTGTCGGCGGTGCCGGTGAGACTCATGAACCCGCTCATGCCCTGCGCGATCTGGTCGAAGCCGGGCCGGTCGCGATAGGGGCCGTCGGCGCCGAAACCGGATACCCCACAATAGATGAGCTGTGGGAAACGCGCGGTGAGCATCTCCGCGCCGAGGTCGAGCTGCTCCATGACGCCGGGCCGAAAGTTCTCGATCAGGACGTCGAAGTGCGGCAGGAGGCGGAGCAGCAGCTCGCGTCCCTGCGGCGATTTGAAGTCGAGAGTCAGCGACCGCTTGCCGCGGTTGCTGGAGAGAAAGAAATAGCTGTCCTGGCGGCTCCCGGGGATCTGGAACTCGCGGCCTTTCCGGGATTCGACTTTGACGACGTCGGCACCGTAGTCGGCGAGCAGCATCGACGCGAACGGGCCGGCGAGATAACGTGTCAGGTCAAGAACCCGGACGCCACGCAGCGGAGGCGCCGCGTCGGCGTTCGCCTCGGGGGCCACGGGTCAACGCCCTTTGAAGTCCGGGCGGCGTTTTTCCAGGAATGCCCGCACCCCCTCCGCGTAGTCGCTGCTGGCGTAGCAGGCGCGGATCGAGGCAGCGATCGCCGCGTCATCGCGGTGAGCGGGGTCCTTCGTCAGTTCGCCGAAGATGAGCTTGGCGCTGCGGACCGTGAGCGGGGCATTGGCCGCAATTTCTTCGGCGGTTCGCTGCACCATCGCATCCAACTCGGCTTTCGGCACAACCTGGTTGACCAAACCCATGTGTAGCGCCTCCGCGGCGGTGAAACGGCGCGCGGTGAAGAAGATTTCCTTCGCGGCGGCGTAGCCAACACTGTTGACCAGCATTTCAAGTCCGGCGGCGTTGTACCCGAGCCCCAGACGTGCCGCCGGAATGGCAAACACCGCGTCGTCCGCGGCGTAGCGCAGGTCTGCAGTGAGCGACAGGGCGCAGCCGCCACCGACGCAGAAACCATGGATCAGCGCGATGAGCGGCTTGTGCAATGTCGCCAGCGCAAAGAAGGCGCGCGCGTTCTGCTGGTCGTACTCCTCCGCGGCGGTACCGCTGCGGCTGTGCTCGAACTCGGAAATGTCCGCCCCAGAGACGAAGGCGACATCGCCAGCACCGCGCATGATGACCACGCGAACGTCCGGGTTCGCATCGAGCGTCTGCGCGGCCGAGGGGATGGCCTGCCACATCCCGGCGGAGATCGCATTGCGCCGCTGTGGATGGTCGAAGATGATCCAGCCGAGGAAACCGCGGCGCTCGATGCGTACCTCTCCACCCATATCGGCGCGCTCAGCTGCTCTTCAGTGCCTCGGCCAGGAAGTCGAGCCGGTCGTTGCCCCAGAAGCGCGTGCCGTCGACGACGAAGATGGGCACGCCGAAGATGCGATCCTGCATGCACAGCATCAGTGCCTTGGGCACTTCGTCGTGGTAGCGCCTGCTGCTGAGTGCCTCCAGGAACTCGGCTCGCGCCAGCCCGGCCGTGGCGGCGCAGTCGGCGAGCACGTTGCGGTCACCGATGTCGCGTCCCTCGCCCCAGCGGGCGCGGAAGACGGCGTTGCGGTAGCCGCGCTCCTTGCCCTTGTCGCGTGCGAAATAGTGCCCGGCCGACGCGTCGGTGGCGTCGACGGCGCGCTGCGCCGGCGGCTGCCAGGCAAGGCCGAGCTTGCGCGCCCAGCGGTCGGCATCCTCGAGCATGTAGCTCAGTTTGAACTCGGCAATCTGTGCCGCGATGCCGGTCGGCGGGGTGGTCGGTGGTGGGACGATGGGAATGGGCACCAGCTCGGCGCCCGCCTGCGCAACCAGGGCGTCGATGCGCGCGTCGGCGAGCGCGGCGAACGGCGATTGAAAGGCGAAGTAGTATTTCACCTGCTTGTGGGCCATCGGGCTTCCCTCCGTTTGAGACTGGGCGCATTCTGCACGGGCGCCATGGGATCAGCAACCGGGGCTGGCCCGTCTCGATCGGGTCCCGGCGACAAAGAGGAGCTGGCAGACTCACTTTGAGCACCCGCGCCCCACTCTGATGCGAATAGACTCAAACGTCGCCGCAATGCCGACCGGCGCGGCCGAGCGGGCACGACCCCTGCTTCTCGACGTCCCCGAAAGCAGGAAGGGGAGTCGATGGATGACGACAAGATCAAGCTCGGGGTGTTGTGGAAGCATGTCAGTCGGAACGGGAAGAAACCCTACCTGTCCGGTCGCGTTCAACAGGACAGTCTCGATGCAGCCGTCGAGTTGATGCGGCAGGGTGGCCGCCTCTTGGTCCTGAGCAACACCAAGCGCCCCGACAAGCAGGACCCCGACTGCGTACTCTTCGTCGTGCCCGAGCCCGAACGGCGCGACGTTCGCGGCAGTGGTCATCCAGAAGGCGAGAGCCGTGTGTCGCCCGGGGCGGAGCGCGGCAATACGCGGACAGGCCCGGAACCGCGGCGGTCGCGCTGACGC
>DATKMS010000300.1:0-21389 GCA_035541735.1 Candidatus Margulisiibacteriota bacterium | reverse complement strand
AGTGCGCAGATCGCCGATGAGTTGGAACCAGTAGCGCACCAGATTCATCATGGCTTCGAGCGCGCGCGCCGGCAGCGCCGGCGTGTCACGGTCGCGGTCCAGCGCCAGGTCCATCCACGCGCGCACCTGCCGCCGGTCGGCGTCGGGCACACCGAGCATGGTGAAGATGACCTCCATGGGCAGCGGTGTGGAAAAGTCTTTGACAAAGTCGCCACCGCCGCGCTCGACGAGGGCGTCCAACAACCGCACCGTCGTGGCACGAATGAACGGCTCGAGATTCGCGATGCGACGCGGCGTGAACACGCTGCTCACCAGCTTGCGCAGCCGGTCGTGCCGCGGCGGGTCCATGAAGATCACCATCGGCGTCACGTCGAACATGCGCGCGTCCATGCGCTCGACGGTGGTTCCCTCGGCCGAGCTGTATGTCCGCCAGTCCTGCAACGCGGCGACGACGTCGCGAAAGCGCGACAGGGCGTAGAAGTCGAGTTCGCGGTTGTGATAGAGCGGCGCGTGCTCGCGCAGCCAGCGATACGTGGGATACGGATCCTCGTGGAACTCGTACGAGAACGGGTTCAGCTCCATGGTGCACCCTCGGGTGAGCGCCTTCTACAACAACGCGTACAGAGCCATCAACGGTCCGCCGCGTCCCGGAGCGCATCTGATTCGGTTGACCGCGTCGCCGCTGCCTCGTATTGAGCAGCCGCTATGAGCGAACCAGCGCAGCCACCATTCGTACGTGCCTGGCTGACGCGTCAACCAGGTCAGCTGATCGGTCGCGGCCATCCGGCGGGCGATTTCCTCGAAGCCTACGATTGGCAGGTGCTCGACGAAGGCGACGGCTTCCTGCGCATCCGTGCGCACATTCCCGCACACGTGCGCAACCCGCGCGGCCAGCTGTTCGGAGGATTCACTCCCACGTACGTCGACCTGCTGGCGCTGTTCACTGTGCGCGCCGGGGAGCAGCGGCTGGAACAACGCTTCCGCACCTGGCTGGCCACCACCAACATGCGGGTCGACTACTTCGAGCCGATCGTTGGGCCGCAGTTCGTGATGGAGAGCCGCCTGGTCAAGAAACGGGGGCGCACGAACTTCGTCGAGACGCGTTTCTTCGATCCCCCGGGCACCCTGGCCGTGTTCGCGCTCACTACCTTGCGCGAGGTGAGCCTGGACCGGCCGCTTGGCGATGTGTGAGAGCAAGCGTTCGGCGCCCAGCGTCCCTTTCTTTCCTGAGGGCTAACGGCTATTCAGTGTTTCCATTTCCCTCTCGTGAGTGATAGGGACCTCTTCAACCGTTCACCGGTTCGTCGGTAGCGTCGTTCGCCAGATGACCGAGTGGACGTAAATCGCTGGATGTCAGCGGTGTATGTTGTGATCGTATGGGACGCAGACGTCGCGGCGGTCGCCGCAAGTCGACAGGGATGAGTGAGCCGGCACCGGCCGCAGCTGCCGGGGAGGCACTGCCACCGGAAAGCGCGCTTGAGGTGCCGGACAGCACGCGGGCAGCGGCCGAACGGCTCGGCATCCGTCAGCTGTACGTCGAACAAGCACGCTCGGTTGCGGCGTCGCTCGCGGGCCGCGATGTGCTTGTGGTGCAACCGACCGGGTTCGGCAAATCCGCCTGTTATCAGGTGCCGTCGATGGTTCTGCCGCGCCCGGTGGTGCTGGTCTCGCCGCTGCTGGCGCTCATTCGCGACCAGCACGAAAAGCTGCTGGCGCGGCACATTCCCGTCGAGCGCATCGACGGGACAATCCGCGGCGTGGCGCGCCGCGAGGCGCTGCAACGCGTCGCCGCCGGCGGCTCGTTGCTGGTGATGACGACACCGGAAACGTTGGCCGGCAACGAACTGGGTGAGGCGCTGCACACCGCCGGTGTGTCGCTGGCCGCGGTCGACGAGGCGCACTGCATCTCGGAATGGGGGCACGACTTCCGCCCCGCGTATCTGCGGCTCGGCGAGCGCTTGCGCGAACTCGGTGCCCCTCCGGTCCTGGCGCTGACGGCAACTGCCACGCAGAGCGTGCGCGACGATATCGTCAAGCACCTCGCCATGCGTGACCCGGAAGTCGTGGCCAGCTCGCCGCACCGCGCCAACCTGGCCTTCGAGGTGATGGAAATCTCCGGTGCCGACCGCCTGCGGGCCATGGCACGGTTCGTCAAGCGGCTGCACCGGCCGGGTATCGTCTACTGCGCGACCACGAAGGCCGTCGACGATCTGTACGGCGCGCTGCGCCTGCTGCGCATCCCCGTGCATCACTATCACGGCCGTATGTCCGCCAAGGACCGCAACGCCGAGCAGGAGCTGTACATGCGACCCGGCCGGCGCACGATCATGGTCGCCACGACCGCGTTCGGCCTCGGCATCGACAAGCCAGACATCCGCTACATCGTCCACTATCAGGCGCCGGCGTCGCTCGAGCAGTACGTCCAGGAGGCGGGACGTGCCGGGCGCGACGGACGGCGCGCCGACTGTGTGTTGCTCTATGATCCGAAGGACCGGGAGATCCACGAGGCCTTGCTGCAGGGCAGCCGCGTCCGACCCGATCAGCTGTACCGCATCGCCTCCGCGCTGGCCGCCTGGGCTGGGGAAGGGCGGGTGCCGGAAGCCGACGCGCTGGCCTTGGCCGCACAACTCGGCGAGCGCGTGGCGAAGGCGTTGCTCGCCGTGCTCGAAGAGGCTGGCCTGGTGACGCTCGAAGACGACGGCGTGCACATCACCACCGTCCCGTCCGAATTCGAGGAGCAGGCGCGCAGTCTGGCGGGACGGTTCCTCACCTTGCGCACACAGGACGGTCGGCGGCTCGACCGGCTGGCCGAATATGTCCACGCCAAGGAGTGCCGCGCCATCTTCCTGCGGCGCTATTTCGGCGAAGAGGCTGGAGCGCCCTGCGGGCTGTGCGACATCTGCCGTGGTGCAGTGCAGCGTCCGTCGACGTTCTGGCAGCCGATTGCGCGACCACAGGGACCCAAGCGGCGCAAGCGCCGGCGGCGGCGGCGCCGCGGCCGTGGTGGCGCCGCGCCGACCAGCCCGGATACCGGCGCCAACGTCGCCGAGAGTTGATCGTTCCGGCCTACGGCACCATTTTCGCTGCTTTGAGCGCCGTGTAGGTGGCGTAGCCGCCCGAGAGGTTGTGTGGCCGGTAGCCGTGCTGGGCCAGGAAGCGCGTCGCGTAGTAGGCACGCTGGCCAACGCCGCAGGAGACCCAGATCTCCCGATCCCTGGGCAATTCATCAGCCCGCCGGCGCAGCTGTGACAGCGGCAGGTTGACGGCTCCGGGCACGTGCCCCGCCGCGAACTCGTCGGGTTCGCGTACATCGACCAACAACGCCGGCGTCTGCGCCAGTTGCGCCCAGTCGGCGAGTGGCATGTCGCCGTTGAGGACGTTCTCGGCGAGCATCCCTGCCAGGTTCACCGGATCCTTCGCTGCACCGTACTGTGGCGCGTAGCACAACTCGGCGGCGGCGAGGTCATGCACGGTGCCGTTGAACTGGATGGCGGTAGCGATGACGTCGATGCGCTTTTCCACGCCTTCCCGCCCCACAGCCTGTGCGCCGAGGATACGGCCGTCGGGCACGGAGAACAGCAGCTTGAGATGGATGGGCTGTGCCCCGGGATAGTACCCGGCATGGTGGCCGGGGTGCAGATATACCTTTTGGAAGTTGCCGACCCCGGCGCGCCGCAACCCCTTTTCGCTGGCACCGGTAGAGGCCGCTGTCAGTCCGAGCACACCAACCACTGCCGTCGCCTGCACGCCGCGGAAGTGCGTCGCGCGGCCGGCAATTGCCTCGGCGGCGACGCGGCCCTGGCGGTTCGCCGGGCCGGCCAGGGGAAGTACAGTCTCTTGCCCGGTGAGCACGTCTTGCACTTCAACGACATCGCCGACGGCCCAGATGTGTGGGTCAGAGGTGCGCATCTGCGCATCGACGACCACGCCACCACGCAGACCGATGCGCAGTCCCGCTGCCTGGGCCAGCGTCGTCTCCGGGCGCACGCCGATGGCAAGGATGACCAGATCCGCGGCGAGCCGCGCTCCACTTTCCGAAACCACCACAAGCGAGGCATCGGCCTCCGTCTCAATGCGGGCCAACCCGTCACCGAGGTGTAGGCGTACGCCTTTCGCCGCCAGATGCTGCCCCAGCGGCGCAGCCATCTCGGGATCCAGCGGCGGCATGACTTGCGGCAGCTTCTCGAGTACCGCCACCGACAGCTCGCGATGGATGAGGTTTTCGACCATCTCCAACCCAATGAACCCACCGCCCACAACCACCGCGGTCTTGGCCTTGCGGCTGTCGATCCAGGCGCGAATGCGGCGTGAGTCGGGAATGCTGCGCACCGCGAACACGCCGGGCAGGTCAACCCCCGCCAGCGGCGGTCGAATCGGCGCCGCGCCCGGCGACAGCACCAGGACATCGTACGGCTCCTGGCGCGTCGCGCCGGTGCGCAGATCGCAAACCGTGAGCATTCGCGCATCGCGGTCGATGGCAGTGGCTTCGGTTTCGGTGTGCACCGCGATATCGAAGCGCTCGCGGAAGGTGTCGCTCGACGCGACCAGCAGCTTGCGCTCATCGGCGATGATGTTGCCGACGTAGTACGGCAGACCGCAATTGGCGAACGAAACGTAGGGGCCGCGGTCGAAAATGACGATTTCCGCCGACTCATCGAGTCGGCGCAGACGCGCCGCGCACGAGGCGCCACCGGCCACACCGCCGACGACGAGCACGCGTTGCCGAGCCGTGCGAGGTCTGATGTCGTTGTCCATGAACCCTCCGCAAGAGAGAACAGTCTTGACTCCCCGTAGCACAGCGCCGCGAAATGAACAGACCAAGCGTGCGGTGCTGTGCTCTGAGTGTAGCCAGAGAGAGGTGGCGGGGGGCGTTGGCTCAGGCGTGCGTCGGTGGACGGCGATCCGCCCACGGACGCGCTTGCTCGAGCTGCGCGGCGATGCGGATCAGCAGGTCCTCACGGCCGTATGCCGCAACCAGTTGGACGCCGATGGGGAGTCGCTGCGCGTTCCAGTGCAACGGCAGAGAGATCGCCGGCTGACCGGTGGCATTGAAGGTCGAGGTGAACGTGCCGAAGGGTCCGGCGCGCAGAAAGCCGCGTAACGGGTCCTCGGGCGGCGAATAGAACGTGCCCAGCGGTGGTGGTGGCTCGGCGACCGTTGGCGTCAGCAGCAGGTCGAAGCCCTCTGCCCACCAGCGGGCGATGCGTCGCGTCTGTGTCTGTGCGAAGCTCACGGCGCGCACGTATCTTGGGCCGGTGACGCTGCGACCCAACTCCGCGACCGCCCAGGTCATCGGTTCGACATCGCTGGGGCCAATCTGGCGCCCCGTCTTTTCGCTCCACGCGTCGAGTGCCCGCGCTGTGGCGCAGGAAACGACCATGCCGAACGAACGCAGCATCTCCGGATCGCCCAGCCCGTCCGGATGCGACAACTCGACGTGGTGACCGAGCGACGCAAGCAGTCGGCCAACGTCCTCGACTGCGGCAACACAGTCCGCGTGCACGGCAGAGCCACCGGGGGCGTGCGTCAGCAGCCCCACGTGCAAGCGGCCCGGATTCTCACCCACCTCGGCGACAAACGGGCGCCCTGGCGGTGGTGCCGCGTACGGATCGCCCGGCATCGGCCCGGCGATCGCGTCGAGGACCGCCGCCATGTCGCGCACCGAACGGCTCACACAGTTTTCCACTGCGCACCCGGCCCAGCGCTCGCCGGTGCCCGGACCCAGCGACACGCGGCCGCGTGAGGTTTTGAGGCCGACCACGCCGCACACGCTGGCGGGGATGCGGATCGACCCGCCGCCGTCGGTTGCATGCGCGACAGGCACCATACCGCTCGCCACGGCGGCCGCGGCACCGCCACTCGATCCACCCGTCGAACGCGCGAAGTCCCACGGGTTGCGGCTGGCGCCGTACGCCTCGGGCTCGGTCGTCGGTTGCAAGCCCAGCTCGGGCGTGTTCGTCTTGCCGAGGAAGACAAACCCGGCAGCGCGGAACTTGGCGGCCAAGTAGGTGTCAGTCGGTTCCGTCCAGCGCAACCCGCGCAGGAAGCGCATGCCAGCGTGGAACGGGTCGCCCGCCGAATACGCGCCAAGGTCTTTCAACAGAAAGGGGACGCCGCGGAACCGGCCGTCGGGCAAATCAGAACCGTTCGCATCGGCGCGCGCCTTCTCGAAACGTTCGGTGATGACTGCGTTGATCTGCAGGTTCAGCTTCTCAATGCGCGCGATCGCGGCATCAACCAACTCGATGGGTTGTACCTGGCGACGGCGCACCAACTCGGCTTGCGCCGTGGCGTCGAGCGAGGAGAAATCGTGGCCCACCACTTACACCGGGAAGCTCAGCAGCCGATGCGCGTCGAGCATCTTTTCCTGGATCGGCACGCCGAGCGGGCAGGTGTGGGCGCATGGGGCGGCGCAGCCGCTGCACGCGCTGGCGTTGGTGTCGAGCTTGGCGTACAGGCGCATGCCTTCCTTCTGCCATCCGTAATCCTTGAAGTACATGCGGTAGCGCAGCACGTCATTGATCGGCAGGTGGTAGGCGCAGGAGTCCAGGCACTGTCCGCAGTGCGGCTGGCAGTAGTCGCCAGCGATGAGCTGGTCGTAGCGCTGAAGCAGCGCGACGTCCGCAGGCCGCGGCGCGCTGCCGGAGGCGTAGACGTACTCGTCGATCTGCTGATGCGTGGAGATCGAGATGACAAGGCACGACACGTTCGGATTCGAGAGCACCCAGCGGAACGCGGCCTGGGAGTAGGCACCGGCCTCGTCGCGGAACTGCGCCAGGTTGGTGTGCTTCGCGCCCTTGAGTGTCTTCATGGCTACGATGCCGACGTCATGCTCCTTCGCCTTCTGCAGGATATGTCCGAAGCTCGGCCACATGCCGAAGTGGTAGGCCAGCATCATGACGTCGAAGCGTCCGGAGTCGATGGCAGCGTTCGCGACCTCTTCCAGGTTCGGTGTGTGCGTGCTGACACCCATGAAGCGCACCTTGCCCTGTTCCTTCAGCCGGTCGAACGCTTCATGAATGTTCGGCGCCAGGAGCCGCTCGAGCCGATCGCACGAGTGAATGTGGATGAGGTCGACGTGATCGGTCTGTAAACGCTGCAGGCTGCCTTCCACCGCCTCGATGATCTTCGGCACCGGCGTGTCGTTTGGCAGATGGCCGTCTCTGACGCAGAACTTGGTGGCGAGGAAAATCTTGTCGCGGTGGCCTTTGAGGGCCTGCCCGAGCACGCGCTCGGAGGCAGTGTCGGAGTAGTCGGGTGCGGTATCGAAATAGGTGATGCCGCGCTCGATGGCACGCTGCGCCACCGAGACGTCATGGATCTGCCCCGAGCCGAGGGAGATGTCCGATACCATGGCGTTGGTGCGGCCGAGGCGGCGGTAGCTCTTGATGTGCGCTTCCGCCCATTCGCTCCGTGGCTGCGGCGCGTTCCGTTCCACCTCGGTGAAGAAGAAGTCCTTGGCCACCGGCAACCAGCCGCGGTTGCGTCCGATCACCACGGCCAATCCACTCACTGCGGTGGCAAGGCTCGCTCCCACGGCACCCAGGCCGCGCAGGAACAGGCGTCGTGTCGTCGAGGCGGCGAGGATCTCTGCCGACTTGGCGCGCGGCAGTGGCAGCCAGAGCCACGCCGGCCTGGCCGCCTCGCACGTGTCGCAGACCATCTGGCGCTCGCGGAAAATGGTCAGCACGACGGCGAGCACCAAGAGGGCGACGGGCACCCATAGCTTCCACATCGGCAACAGGCTGCGCTGGACGCCTTCCGCGACGTCGTGCAGCAGGCTGCCGGTCAGTGCGAAGGCGAGCACGAAGCCGGCAGCGTACAGGCCCAAAACGATCGGCCGTCGCGCCCGTACCAGGCGCTCGGACTCTGATCCTCCACAACGCGGGCAGCTCATAGCGTCCTCCCCAGTAGGTTGGTGATCAACCCGGAATGTACCGTGGAGGATGAGCTATGTCCAAGCTTCCCGACGGTCGCAGCGTGATCGAGAAAGGGCTAGGGTGCGCGAGACGCACCTTTCGACCCGATATGCACAGCAGGCCATCGCAGCACGCGCTACAAATCGCGACCCAAGGGAGGTGACTATGCCAAACGCCGACGATGAAAGGCTGGTCCAGCAACTTGCTGCGCGTGCGGCCGCAGTAGAGGCGACGGTTGCCTACAGCGTTGTCCCGCTCGACGGCGGCCGGGCAATCAGCGCCCACGGCGATCAACCGCTGCCGACGGCGAGCACGTTCAAGGTGTATCTGCTGGCGGCACTGTATGCCGCCGACGCCGCCGGTCGGCTGTCGCTCGATGCGCGCATCCCGTATCGCGCCGAGGACCACACGCGTGGCAGCGGGGTGCTCAAGCTCCTGGGGCCGGGCCTGCAGCCCACGCTGCGCGACCATGCCCGCCTCATGATCGTCATCAGCGACAATGTCTCCACCAACGTGGTCATGCGTGCGCTCGGTGGGCCGCAAGCGGCGCACGCCGCCGTGCAGGCCCTGCCGGTCGGCCTGCCAGCAACTGAGATCCGCGATTACATCAGCTTCGCCACGGCCGACCCGGGGGGCATCGCGGTCTCCTCACCCAACGACTTCACCGCCTTGCTCGCCGCCATCTACCACGGCCGCTGCACGGGCTCGCCCCCCCACGACGCCGAGGTATATTGGACCTTGCGCCGGCAGCAGCACCGGTCGATGATTCCGCGCTACCTGCCGTGCAGCGAATACGCTGAGGAGTTCGGTGTCAAGGAGTATGAGCGCTGTGGCAACAAGACCGGCAGCATGCCCGGCGTGCGTGCTGACGTCGGCATCGTCGAGACCCGCAAGCGCGCCTGGGCCATCGCCGCGCAGATCCGCGGCGCACCCGACTTCAACACCGGCGACAACCACCCCTTCAACCAGGTAGTCGCTGATCTCTCGAAGTTGGTTTTCGACGCCTGGGGCAGAGACTGAACACCGCGGCGCAGGGTGCGGCTCAGCGCTCCCTAGCCGGATGCTTTGCCAGCCACGCGGCGCGACAGCCGCGGTTGCGACAGAACCAATGGGGGCCGTCGCTGAACGCCGTGACGCAGCGTTCATGTCCACTGCCGAGCCGAACGATCGGATGGCGCTCGCCGCACTGTGCGCAGACGACGTGGCGGCCAGGGTTCGTGTCCCGCGGTTTGATTGTGCGGCGCGTTCGGAGATCGATGACCGAGCCCATGTGAACCTGC
Source organism: Candidatus Margulisiibacteriota bacterium (assembly GCA_035541735.1). Lineage (GTDB taxonomy): Bacteria > Desulfobacterota > Binatia > HRBIN30 > HRBIN30 > DATKMS01. Next base: position 12,190 of record DATKMS010000300.1, on the reverse strand, counting down.
TGCGAAAACTGCCGCGCATATACACCGAGTGCATGCCGTTGTCACGAAACTGCAGTGCCGCTGGCCGATGTCAGCGCGGCACGCCGCCGACCACCGGTGGCTTGCCACGCCACACCCAGTTGCTCTGCGCGCGCATCAGAGCGGTGCCATCGGGGCGGGTAATCGCCTGCAGCAACGACGCCGCGTGCGGCAGCTCGTCACTGTTGAGCGTGAGTGACGTGCCTTCCGTGAGCCAGCTGTGGACGACAAGACGGTCTCCCGCCAGCGCATCGCTCAGATATTCGGCGTCGAGCCAGCCGACCCGGAGGCCGCCTCCAGCCGCCAGCATGCGGGTGAGCGGCCACCCGTATACTGCAAAGAGAGCGAAGGCGCCGTCTTCGAGGTAGCTGGCGTAGACGGCGTTGTTGACGTGCGTCACGTGATCGAGGTGTGAGGGCTGCGCGGTCAGTTCGAACCGCACGGCCTCCGCGGGCACGGAAGTCGCCAAGGCTGCGGCGCGCGGCAAGGCCGCGAGTGCGGTGCCGGCGGTGAAAGCGTATTGCAGCTCGTCAGGGATGCGGGCGGGCCGACCGGTCTGCAGGTCGCAATAGACCCAGTCCGTGGTCGCGTTGGCGGCCAGCGCGGCTTCACGCCGCACGGTATAGTGCCGCAGCGAGCGGGCCCGCCGGAAGTCCACGACCTGTGTTTCGACCTCCAACAGGTCGCCACCGCCGACCGGGACGAAACGTTCCACACGCGTGCGGCGGATGATCCAGATGCGCCCTTCGCGCGTGTAGCGAGCGGCGTCGAAACCGACTGCGGTCGAGGCCTCGACGGCGGCTTGCTCGAGCAGACCCAACAGCGCAGGGATCTTCAGCTCGCCGAGAAAATCGACGTCGGCGTGGGATACGCGGCGTTCCAGTCGGTACGTGCGCATATGCTTTGCAGCTGCCGCCTATCATGCGGCGCGCCGCGCGGGTAGGGGGCACGGCGTGCCGTGCCTCTATCAGCGGGCGTCGCGACGTGTTCGGGCGCGGCAGCTGTGCTAGGGTTGCCGGCATGCCACGGCGGACAGCGACGAGCGGCGGTCCCGATCTGTTCACCGCCGAGGGCGAACGCGTGAAGCGGCGCGCGGCGCCGCTGGCGGAACGTATGCGGCCGCAGACACTGCACGAGTTCGTCGGCCAGATGCACCTGGTCGGTCCGGGGCGGCTCGTCCGCGACATGATCGACGGTCAACGCCTGCACTCACTCATTCTCTGGGGCCCACCTGGCAGCGGCAAGACGACGCTCGCGCTGCTGATCGCTACGTCAACGCAAGCATATTTCGTGCATTTTTCTGCCGTGCTCTCGGGGGTCCGCGAATTGCGCGAGATCATCGCCGAGGCCAAGGACCAGCTGCAGCAGCACGGACGCCGCACCATCCTCTTCGTCGACGAAATCCATCGCTTCAACAAGGCGCAGCAAGATGCCTTCCTACCTTACGTCGAGGACGGGACGATCACGCTGATCGGCGCGACCACCGAAAATCCGTCGTTCGAGGTGATCGCGCCATTGCTGTCACGCACCTCGGTGCTGGTGCTCGAACCGCTGCCCGTGGCCGCCGTCCGCGAGCTACTCGAGCGGGCGCTTGCCGACCGCGAGCGCGGGCTCGGTGAACGGGATCTGCAGATCGAGCCGGCGGCGTTGGACTTTCTCGCCGACTACGCGCGCGGCGACGCCCGTCTCGGGCTCAACGCCCTGGAAGCCGCCGCCGATCTGGCCACTACGAAGAAGCGACAGGTGATCGATCTCCATCTGGCCGAGGAGGCCGCCCAGCACCGCGCGTTGCTCTACGACAAGGCGGGCGAGGAGCACTACAACGTCATCTCCGCCTTCATCAAGAGCCTGCGCGACAGCGACGCCGACGCCGCCGTCTATTGGATGATGCGCATGGTCGAGGCCGGCGAGGACCCGTTGTTCATCGCCCGCCGCATGATCATCTTCGCGGCCGAGGACATCGGCAACGCCGATCCGCACGCGCTGCAAGTCGCCGTGGCGGCCAAGGATGCGTTCCACTTTGTCGGCTTGCCGGAAGGCCGCATTCCGCTGGCGCAGGCGGCGACCTATTTGGCCTCCGCGCCCAAGTCGAATGCGTCGTACAAGGCCATGCTCGCAGCGAGCGAGGACGTGCGACGGTACGGGCCGCTGCCCGTGCCGCTGCATCTGCGCAACGCGCCCACGCCGTTGATGAAGCACCTCGGCTACGGCCACGGCTACCGCTACGCACATGACTACGAAGGGCACCTCGTCGCCCAGCAACATCTACCCGACAAGCTCCAGGGACGGCGATACTACGAACCGACTGATATCGGCGACGAGCACGACATCAAGCAGCGTGTCGAGCGGGCGCGCCGGCTGCGTGAGAGTGCGGCGCGCGAGCCGACCGAACGCAACAAGTGACACCGAGGAGACCCATGGCTGATGCGGGAAATGGAGTGCGTCGCTGGCTGATCGGCGGCGCCGTCGTCATGCTGATCGTCGTGGTCGGAGGGCCGCTCGTTCTGCACTTCGGCCAGAAGCGCCACGACGTTCTGGCCTTCAACGTCGCGCAGGCTTTTCCCGCCGACAAGCCGATCGTTGGCGGCGAGGTGTTCGCGACGACGCTGATGGCGCTGATGGAGCACGAACTGAACGGCATCACGGGCTGGCGCCCGAACGACTTCTTCCTGTGGGGGCCACACCTGTGGGCGGACAACAATGCCAACCGCCAACTGGCGATCATCCAGGCCTTGCGCGAGAGCGTGCGGGTTTTGAAGGATCACCTGACCAAGGTGTCGAGCAACGAGTTCGACCGCAACCTCGTCGAGGCGGACACTGATTTTCGCAATGACGCCGAACGCCTGTGGTTGCCGTCGGCAGAGAGCAAATTCCGCGAGGGGGTGCGCCACCTGCAAGCCTACGTCGATGGACTGAAGACGACGCCGCCGACGTCACGTCCGATCAACCAGCGCAACATGGAGCTGCTGCGCCTCTTTCAGGCGTGGGGTGATCTCCTGGGTGACGCGCATGCCCGCCTCTACAAGGAGCCGGAATCCGCCTGGGATGATGACGACGATTTCTACCACGCCCAGGGCTTCGCGCACGTCATCCACTACCTCGCGTTGGCGATCGGCCGCGAGTATCAACACGCCTTCGAAACCAAGCCGGTGGTCCACACCTTGTTGAACGAGGTTGCCGACGCGCTCGGCCAGGCCGCCACGCTCAAGCCGCTGATCGTCTTCGACGGACGGCCAGATGGCTTGCTCGCCAACCATCGGCGCAACCTCGATGCCTACATTGCCGAGGCCCGGCAGAAGCTCTACTCGATCCGCGAGGAGCTGGAGAAGTAGAGAGACAACGGACAACAGACGGACAGAGTCTGTTGTCTGTGATCCGCTCAGCTGTCGATGAACCTCAGCTATTCCGGCTGCAGTGCCTGCCGGATGGCTTGCAGGATGAACAGGTAGTCGCGGCTGCTGCGTACCGCGCCGAGCGCCGAGACGTGCTGCAGCGCCTTCAGCTCTGCATGGGTGACGCCGTGACGGGTGTGCAGCCGCTTGTTGGTGCGGAAGCGCTCCCACGCCGACTCCTGCGGGTCCGGGGCTTCAGTGTGGATGAAGTCGCGGACTTGGGGGTTGGCAAGAAAGAACAGCTCCTCGCGGTCCAAGTCGAGGACCTTCGCCAGCTTCACCAGCACGGCGGTGCTCGGGCGACGCATGTTGCGCTCGAGGTAGCCGACGTAGTTGGCCCGCACCCCGACGCGCCGCGCCACTTGTTGTTGTGTGAGCTCCAGCTGTCGCCGCCGTCGCCGGAGAATCAATCCGAGACTGGTTTCACGCACGCCCCTGCTCCTTCCAACCACAGCGCCCCGTGTGCCTTGGCATGCCGACGCTGTCTGGCGAAAGCCGCCAGCGTCGCACCTTGTTCCCCCCACCTGTCGAGCGCTGTCGTGCTCCGCGCGGTCTCACACGGAGCGGTTCAATTGTTACCCTCGGTGTAATCACGGCCCGGACAGTATTTCCAGCACAATCACACGTCGGTCGCGCGAGGAGACAGCGGATGCCTGGCGCGGCCCTCGGGTTCTCGTGTATGGTCCGAGGAGTACGGACAGGGCAACCGCAGATGGCAGATATGTCGCACGTGTACATCGAGGACATCGGCCAGTACGACGGGCAAACCGTCACCCTCAAGGGATGGCTCTACAACAAGCGCTCGAGCGGCAAGCTGCATTTCCTGCAGGTGCGTGACGGCACCGGGGTGCTGCAATGCGTGGTGTTCAAGAACGACGTCACGCCGCAGCAGTTCGCGCTCGCCGACCACATCACACAGGAGTCGTCGCTGGTGGTGAGCGGCACGGTGCGCGCCGAACAGCGGGCGCCGCTGGGCTACGAGTTGAGCGTCAAAGACCTGCAGGTGGTGCAGCTCGCCGAGCCCTATCCGATCACGCCCAAAGAGCACGGCGTGGCCTTCCTCCTCGACCACCGCCATCTCTGGCTGCGGTCCGCGCGGCAGCACGCCATCTTGCGCGTGCGCAGTGCACTCATCCGCGCGTGCCGCGACTACTTCGACGGCAAGGGGTTCACGTTGCTCGACGCACCGATTTTCACCCCGGCGGCGTGCGAGGGGACGACAACGTTGTTCGCCACTGATTATTTCGGCGAGCAGGCGTTTCTCACGCAGAGCGGCCAGCTCTACGCCGAGGCGGGCGCCGCGGCCTTCGGCAAGGTGTACTGCTTCGGTCCGACCTTCCGCGCCGAGAAATCGAAGACCCGCCGGCATCTCACCGAGTTCTGGATGATCGAGCCGGAGGTTGCCTACATGGACCTCGCCGGGGACATGGATCTCGCCGAGGACTTCGTCGAGTACGTCGTGCAGCGCACGGTGCGCGAGCGCCGCCGCGAACTGGAGACGCTGGAGCGCGATATGCCGGCCCTCGAGCGCGTGCGCAAGCCGTTCCCGCGGATCACCTACAGCGAAGCTATCGAGCGACTCCAGAAGCAGGGCTTCGCGGTGGAGTGGGGCGCTGACTTCGGTGGCGACGAGGAGACGGCGATCTCGACTGCGTTCGACCGACCCGTGCTGGTGCATCGCTATCCGGTGCAATGCAAAGCGTTCTACATGAAGGCTGATCCCGCCGACCCGCGCCTGGCGCTGTGCGTCGATGTGCTGGCGTCGGAAGGGTACGGCGAGGTCATCGGCGGCGGCCAACGCGAGGACGACCTCGCCGTGCTCGAGCAGAAGATCACGGCGCATCAGTTACCGAGTGCGGCGTTCACCTGGTACCTCGACCTGCGGCGCTACGGCTCGGTACCGCACGCCGGCTTTGGGATGGGCATCGAGCGGATGGTGGCGTGGATGTGCGGGCTGCATCACGTGCGCGAAACCATCCCGTTTCCACGCATGCTGGAACGGCTGCGGCCATGAGGTCGTCGTTCGTGCGCGTAACTCGTGCTCGGGCAGTTGCGGCCGCAGCCACAGTGATGCTTCTCTGTTCCAGCTGCGACCGGGGCGAGCCGGGTTCCGAACACCGCGCGGCTGAGCATCCGTCCGCTCCTCAAGCGGCTGGACCGACGACGATTCCGCACCAGACGCTGCCGCGCAGCGTCGCCGGCATCACGCTCGGCATGAGTCGCGCGGCTGCCGAAGCCAAGCTCGGTCATCTCACGTGTCACCCCGGGAAAGCGAGCTGCGAGGTGTGCGATCCGGACACGGCGCAGGGGGGTGAGATGCACCACCTGCAGCTCTACCTGCATCACGATCAGGTGATCTCGGTGTCGTACGAAGAGGCGCCACCGGCCAATGCTTCGGACGTGCTCACGCAGCTCATCGAGCGCTATGGTAGCCCGTCCCTGAGCGGTATCCGCGAGCGCGACCAGACTGGCCGCCTGCACGAAATCTACGGCTGGAAGGACGATCAGAGTCTGTACTCCGTGCGCTTCATGTGGCGTGACGTGCCCGCCGAAGGCCGCGAGTTGCTCGGGACGGCCACCGCGCTGTGGGACCGCAAGGGCTACCAGCTCTGGGAGTCGGAGACGCAACCACCGCGCGGTGAGCCGCCGCAGTCGGGTGAGCCGCAGGGGCCGGTATAAGAACCGCCGCCCCCGCACGCGGGGCCGAAGCGCACCCACAAGGCGAGGGAAATGTAGGCGCAGGTCTTTAGCCTGCGCGAGTGGAGTTTGCGGTTGGCCCGCTAACGCGCCGGACCGCGCAGCTTGCGAACATCACCGACGCGCAGTGTGAAGCCGGTGCGATCGAAGTAGTCGAGGAGCGCGATGCTGAACTTGCGGCTGGCGCCGAGGAGGTCGCGGAAGGTGGCGGCACTGATCTCCCCGTGCGCGACGACGTGCGCGCGCAGCAGGTCGCGTGCACGGTCGAGCGGCGTACGGGCGAAGTAGAGTCCTTCGGCGATTTTCGCCACGCGGCCCTCGCGTTCGAGCTGCTGCAAAAGCGCTTGGAGCCGCGGGCGGGCGACGCCGAGTGCCGTCTCGACTTCCTTGAGGTCTGGTGGTGTGAAGCCACCCGCCGCGAGCAACGCTTCGGCGCGCCCGGCGACTTCCTCCTCGTCGCGCCGCAAAGCGACGCGATGCGACGGCAAGCGCAGCAGGCTGTCGTCGCGGGCGATGACGTCTTCGGCCACCAGCGCATCGAGTACGGCGCGGAACACCTTGGGCGACAGATCGGGCGCAATCTGACTGCGCAGCGACTCCATCTCCAGCCCGGGCACCAGCGGCCGCAGACGGTGCTGCTCGGCGAGCGCGCCGGCGACCGCTGCCCGCAGCGCCGCCCATTTTTCGCTGGTGGTGCAGGCGGCGACGGTGTCAACGTTGGGCAGGGCGCGGATCGACGCGTCATTCCCCAACACTGCGCGGACGGTGTCGAGCGACAACGCGCCCGCCTGGGCGACGAACTCAGGGGTCACGGCGAAGTCGGGTTCGACATCCAGCAACGCACGGACGAGTGCGCTCGGGGTCGGCGCCAGCCGCAACGCGTCGAGTGCCGCCAGCGGGATGCCGCCGTGCCGATACTTGCGAGCGAACGGATGCGTGACCACACCACCACCAATGGTTCGTTGCGCGCTCTGGTTACGCAGAATGAAGCGGTCGCCGCGCAAGGCGTGTACGGCGTCGCGCAACGCCAGTTGTGCGAGTCCCGACTGGCGCGGTGCCCATGCGTCACGCCCATCGAGCCGCAGCAGCTTGCCAATCACCTCCGCCGTGCCGAGATAGACCCGAACGACCTCGTGGCTTTCGACTGGCCGGCCGGCTGCGGGGCGGATCTCGACCCAGGCGTCGAAGCGGTCGGTGACGCGGTCGAGACGTGGATCGCAGACGACGTGACCGCGCTGGACCTGGCTGCGCTCTACTCCGGCGAGGTTCAACGCGACCCGCATTCCACAGGTCGCTTCCGGCACCTCGCGGCCGTGCACCTGCACCGTGCGTACGCGCACCTCTTCGCCGCCGGGCAGAATGCGCACGGTGTCACCCGGGTGGATCGCGCCGGCGATCGCGGTGCCGGTGACGACGGTTCCATGACCATGCATGACGAAGGCGCGATCCACCGGCAGGCGGAAGTAGCCCGTTGGTGCGACGCGCCGGTAGCCGGCGAGCCGCTCCGCGATTGTACGGCGGAGTGTGTCGATGCCCATGCCGGTGACGGACGAAACAGGAATCACCGGCGCGTTCTCGAGGGTGGTGCCGCTGAGCAGGATCTCGACCTCCTCCCGCACCGCGGCAAGGCGTGCGGCGTCGACCAGGTCCGCCTTGGTGATCGCGACCACGCCGTGGGCGACGCCGAGGAGGTGGACGATGTCGAGATGCTCTTCGGTCTGCGGCATCACGCCGTCGTCCGCCGCCACGACGAGCAGGACGAGATCAATGCCGTGGGCGCCGGCGAGCATGTTGCGGATGAAGCGCTCGTGGCCGGGCACGTCGACGATGCCGGCGCGCTCGCCGTTCGGTAGGTCCATGTATGCGAAGCCGAGGTCGATCGAGATGCCGCGTTCCTTCTCCTCCTTGAGGCGGTCGGTGTCCTGGCCCGTCAGCGCGCGAATCAGCGCGGTCTTGCCATGATCGATATGGCCTGCAGTGCCGATGACGTGGGGCATGGGTACGATTGCGGATTGCGGATGATGGCTCCGTCAGGACTGACGAGGGACGATTGCTGCGGCATCGAAGATGCCGCGCAGGTCGAGCAGGAAGCGGCCGGCTTGGATGCGGCCGATGATTGGCGGGTCGGCAGTGCGGAAGCGACGAGCAATGTCGTCCGCGCCGACGTTCGGGTTGGTGATGCTGATCGCCCGGGTTGGCAGGTTCTCGACCGGGAGGGCGCCGCTGCCGATCTCGGATTCCGCGTCGACCAACGCGACCACGAAGCCGTCACCCAACGCCGCCCGCAGCGCCGGCAACGCCGCCTGGCCGACGGCGTCCATTTCGGCGAGCGGGCGCGTCAGCCAGCGGAGCGTCGGCAACGCGCTGCGCAGATCGGGAGCGGTGCGGTAGAGACGAAGGGTGGCGGCGAGCGCCGCCACCGTCAGCTTGTCGCAGCGCAGGGCGCGTTTGAGCGGGTTGCGCTTGATGCGCGCAATCAGCTCGCGCCGTCCGACGATGATGCCGGCTTGCGGGCCGCCGAGGAGCTTGTCGCCACTGAAGGTTACGAGGTCAGCGCCCATGCGGACGCGGTCGGCGACGATAGGCTCCTTCGGCAGGCCATAGTCGGAGAGATCGATCAATGCGCCGCTGCCCAGGTCCTCCATCACCGGGAGGTTGCGCGCCTGGCCGATCTGCACGAGCGCGTCCAGCGCCACGTCGCTGGTGAAGCCGACGATGCGGTAGTTCGAGGTGTGTACCTTCAGCAGCAGCGCCGTGTGCGGGGTGATGGCGGCGGCGTAGTCGTCTGCGCGGGTGCGATTCGTTGTGCCGACCTCGCGCAGCTGGGCGCCGCTCTTCGCCATGACGTCGGGGATACGAAACGAGCCGCCGATCTCGATCAATTCGCCGCGCGAGACGACGACCTCACGTCCCTCGGCGAGCGTGTTGAGCGCCAGCAGCACCGCGGCGGCATTGTTGTTGACCACCGTGGCGGCCTCGGCACCGCTCAGCGCGCGGAGGTCGTCGCTGATCAGATCGTCGCGGTCGCCGCGCTCGCCGCGGGCGAGGTCATACTCCAGGTTGGTGGCGTGCGCCGCGACCTGCGCGACGGCCTCGACCGCTTCGGGGGCGAGCAGCGCGCGGCCGAGGTTGGTGTGGAGGACAACGCCGGTCGCGTTTACCACCGGGCGGAGGGCCAACGGGTGCTGGGCGTCCATGCGTTCCAGGGCACGCGCGACGACCTGCTCCGGCGTCGGCGCCGGCCGCGTCTCCACCGCCACTTCCCGCCGGGCCTCGTCGAGCACCGCGCGGATCGCTTCGATCACGTACGCCCGTTGGAAGCGGGCGAGGACGGGACGGGCGGCGGCACAGCTCACGACACGGTCGACTGACGGAATGGCGCGGAGAAGCTCGGCCTGGTTCGCCATGCGAGCGATGGTGCCGTGTTTGCCCTGCGGATACAACTCGCACCAGCCGGAGAGGATCGGCATGCACTGGGAGCGCCATATCTTCTGGAATCCGGTATGGTAACGCCAGACGGAGGTCGAGTCACATGCTGAGAGACGTGATGAAGGCGACGCTGCGAGCAGTCCCGATCGCGTTGGCCATGGGGTGTTCGGCGACAACCACCCGAGAGCCAGTAGCCGCAGCAGACGCAATCGGATGCTGTTGCTCGTACGGCGATTGTCGCGCCGACCTGACGCAGTCGGAATGCGTGAAGGAGGCTGAGTTCCAGGGCTGGACGTACGCCTGGCACGCTGGGGCGTGCACCAAGGACGATCGGGCGCCCGTGTTGGAGACGGTCCATCGACCCACGCCGCACCCCTGAGGGCCACGGCTCTGCCTTGACCGGGTGGCCAACAACCGCGATGCTCGGCGCAGGAGAATCCGGTGACACAGCACACCAATCGTTTGATCCATGAGACCAGCCCGTACCTGCGCCAGCACGCCCATAATCCCGTCGACTGGTATCCCTGGGGCGAGGAGGCGCTGGCGCGGGCACAGCAGGAAAACAAGCCGATCCTGCTCAGCGTCGGCTACTCGGCGTGCCACTGGTGCCACGTGATGGAGCACGAGTCGTTCGAAGACGAAGCGACCGCGCAGCTGATGAACGAGCAGTTCATCAACATCAAGGTGGACCGCGAGGAGCGTCCCGACGTCGATCACATCTACATGAACGCCGTGCAGATGCTCACCGGCCGCGGCGGCTGGCCGATGACCGTGTTCCTGACGCCTGATGGCAAGCCCTTCTACGGCGGCACCTACTTTCCGAAAGAGGATCGCTACGGCATGCCCGCCTTCCGCCGTCTGTTGCTCGCCGTCGCGCAGGCGTATCGCGAAAAGCCTGACGACGTGCAGAAAACGGTGGGGCAGTTGATGGCCGGCCTGCAACGCATGGAGGCCTTGCAGTCGTCGGATCAGCCGCCGGATGCGCAGTTGGTGACCGCTGCCGCCGCCAAGCTTTCCGGCGCCTACGACGAGATCCACGGCGGTATCGGACAGGCGCCGAAGTTTCCCAATGAAGCGGTGCTGGAGCTGTTCCTGCGGGCCCACCGCGCCGCCGGACAACAGCGCTATCTCGACATGGTCCTGCACACGCTGCGACAGATGGCCCGCGGCGGCATCTACGACCAGGTCGGCGGCGGCTTTGCGCGGTACTCGGTCGACGCCACCTGGACCGTCCCGCACTTCGAGAAGATGCTCTACGACAACGCGCTGCTGGCGCGGGCCTACCTGCACGGGTGGCAGGTCTCGGGCAACGATCGCTTTCGGCGGGTGTGCTCCGAGACGCTCGATTGGGCGCTGCGCGAGATGCGCGGCCCCGAGGGAGGCTTCTGCTCGGCGCTCGACGCCGATTCCGAGGGCGTCGAAGGCAAGTTCTACGTGTGGACGCTCGACGAGCTTCGCTCGGTGCTCGGTCCGGCGGGACTCGCCGACGAAGCGATCGCGTACTTCGGCGCGAGCGAGCGCGGCAACTTCGAGGGGTCCGGCCAGAACGTGCTCGAGGCCCGCGGGCCCGTGCCTTCTGACCTTCCCGAGATCCGGCGGCTGCTGCTCTCCGCGCGCGCGGACCGCGTCCCTCCCGCCCTCGATGACAAGCGCCTGACCTCGTGGAACGCGCTGATGGTCTCCGCGCTGGCCGAGGCGGGCGCGACGCTGGAGCGCTCGGACTACGTGGAAGCTGCGGTCGCCTGCGCGTCGTTCGTGCTCTCGGAGTTGCGCGACGCCGACGGACGCCTGCTGCGGAGCTGGAAGGACGGTCGCGGCCGGCTCGACGCCTATCTCGAGGACCACGCGTTCCTGCTCGAGGCGCTGATCTCGTGCTACGAGGCGACCGGCGATCCGCGCTGGTACGCGGAGGCGACGGCACTCGCCGACGTCATGATCGAGCGGTTCGAGGATCCCGAGCGGGGCGGGTTCTTCACGACCGCCTCCGATCACGAGCGGCTCGCGGCCCGTCGCAAGGACCTCGACGACTCCCCGATCCCGTCGGGTAACTCGGCGGCCGCGTTCGGCCTGCTGCGGCTCGCGGCGTTGTCCGGCGAGGGCCGCTACGAGCGCCACGCGCTGGGCGTGCTCCGGTTGCTGTTCGCGCTCGCCGCGCGCCATCCGGGAGCGTTCGGACACCTGCTCGCGGCGGCCGACTTCTATCTGGCGCCGGTCAAGGAGGTGGCGATCGTGGGTCCGTCGACCGGGGCCGGGGAGCTGTTGCGGGTCGTCCGCGGCGCGTATCGCCCGCACCTGGTGCTCGCGACCGGCGAGGCCGACGGCGTGCCGCTGCTCGACGGGCGCGGGCCTGTCGACGGCCATGCGGCCGCGTACGTGTGCGAGCGGTTCGTCTGCCAGGCGCCGGTCACGAGCCCCGACGCGCTCGCCGCGGCCCTGTCAGCCGGCTAGAGCACGGGCAGGTAGCGCTCGAGCTCCCACGGGGTCACCTGAACCCGGTAGTCGTCCCACTCCTGGCGCTTGATCTCGATGTAGCGGTTGAACATGTGCTCGCCGAGCACGCGCAGGACCAGCTCCGACTGGGCGGTCAGCTCGATCGCCTCGCCGAGCGTGGCCGGCAGCTGCTCGATCCCGAGCCGCCTACGCTCCTCGGAGGA
>DATKMS010000299.1:0-15720 GCA_035541735.1 Candidatus Margulisiibacteriota bacterium | reverse complement strand
GACACCTTGCCGGCGTTGTTCTGTCCGTCGGTGAGCAGGATGATCACCTTGCTCTTGGCGTCGGAGTGTTCGAGGCGGCCGGCCGCGGTTGCCAGGGCCGAGCCGATGGCGGTGCCATCCTCCATCATGCCGATCCGCGCGTGGCTGAGGTTCTGCAACAGCCAGCCGTGATCGAGTGTCAGCGGGCATTGCGTGTACGGCCGGGCGGAGAACAGCACCAGACCGATGCGGTCGCCGCCGCGGCGCTCAACAAAATCCTTGACCACCGCTTTGATCGCGTCGAGGCGATTGGCGCGCTCACCGCTGGGCAGCGTGAAGTCCTCAGACAACATGCTGCCGGAGACGTCGACGGCGAGCATGATGTCGATGCCTTGCCCGGTGAACTGGCTCTCGGCCTTCCCCAGTTGCGGGCGCGCCAGCGCCAGCACTAGCAACAGCAGCGTGACGCCACGCAGCGCGTAGAGCAGCCAGCGCCAGCGGCGCGCGCCAACATACGGAATCGCGCGCAACACGCTGAGGGTCGGATAGCGCACCGCTGCGCCACGCCGGGTGCGCCGCTCGAGCCAGAACAGCAGCGGCACCACGATGAGCAGCGCCAGCGCCCACGGGTCATGCAGCCGCATGCTGCACCTCGGCGGTGTCCGCACCGGCGGCGCGCGGCCGCGTGTCCTCGACGAAGCGGCGGGCGGCGCCGTAGGCGGCCTCGCTGTCGTTGAGGCTCGGCAGGTGGCGGGCGAACTTGACCAGGTCTGCCTGCGACAGGAACTCAGCCAGCAGACGCCGATGCGGCGCGATGAGTTGGCCGTCGGTGGCGAGCTTCGACAAGAATTCCTCGGTGGTCATTTCCGGCGCGCGGATGCGGAAGCGGTCTTCCAGGTAATGTCGCACAATCGACGAGAGCTGCACGTAGTATTGCTCGAATTGCCCTTGCTCGATGAGCCCCTGGGAACGCAGTCGGTTGAGCGCCGTCAACGCGATCTCGTGCGGTGGCCGGGGCGGCAGGACGCGCTGCCGGCGTGGCCGGTTCAGCAGATAGAAGAACGCGACGCCCAACAACCCGACGACGAGGACCGCCGCAGCGGCCATCCCGTACGGCCGCCAGTCGAACGGCACCTCCTCCGGTGGCTTGATGTCACGGATGTCCGTTGCCTTCGGGTCCTTTGCGAGCAAGCTGGCAACGCCCACCAAGACTTCGTCGCCCTGTGCTTTCTGCAGGTCTTCTCCGGGAAGCCGGTACATCACCTGGGGCGCAGGGATCAGGTGGTCACCGGCCTCGAAGGTCGTGAGGGTGTACCAGCGCGAGGCGACCACACGGCCGTTGTCCTTGCGCGGCGGCGACTCGCCAAAATCGCTGATGCTGAAATCACCAACCGTGCCGCTCAGCACCGGGATGAGGATCTCGGTGTCCGCGGCGGCGGACACTTCGACGGTGTAGCGAATGGGATCGCCGATGGTGATCTCCTTGCGGTCAACGCTGGCGTGAATGGTGACGGGAGCGGTGACGGTGGGGGTCGGCTGCGCGAGGGCTGGTCTCACCACGACAGACAACAGAACACAGACAACCGACCACCGACCTCGACGGTGCGTCTCCCGTTGTCTGTGCTCTGTTGTCTGGTGTCTGGTGTCTCTCATCAGTGCCGGCGCTCGCGCATGTGGAAGAAGCGCAGCAGCGCTTCGGTGTACGGCCGGTCGGTGCGCACGACGACGGCGTCGATGTCGACGCCGCGCAGCATGCGGTCGCGTTCGCGGCGCGCAGTCGCGGCACGCTGCTCGAACTCGCGGCGCACGCGGCTGTCGCCGGTGTCGACGATGACACGCTCGCCGCTCTCCGCGTCCTGCAACTCGATCAGCCCGACGTCCGGCAGCGTCATGTCGCGTGGATCGTCCAGCACCACGGCAATCACGTCATGCCGGCGGTTGGCGATCTTCAACGCCAGGCGTGCACGGCTATCCAAGAAGTCGGAGATCACGAAGGTGACGCAGCGGCGCTTGCTGACGTGGTTGAGATGCTCGAGCGCTGCCGCGATGTCCGTGCCGCGTCCCTGTGGTGTGAACGACAGGACCTCACGAATCACTCGCAGCACGTGACGCGTGCCCTTCTTCGGCGGCAGCGCCAGCTCCACCTGGTCGCTGAACATCACCAGGCCGACCTTGTCGTTGTTGGTGATCGCCGAGAAGGCAAACAACGCCGCCAGCTCCGCGGCCATTTCGCTCTTCAGCTGCTTCACCGTTCCAAAGTGCGTCGACGCGCTGGCGTCGACCAGGAGCATGACGGTCAACTCGCGCTCCTCGACGAAGCGCTTGACATGCGGCACGCCGGTACGCGCCGTGACGTTCCAGTCGATCGTGCGGATGTCGTCGCCGGGCAGGTAATGCCGCACCTCGGCAAACTCCATCCCGCGCCCCTTGAACACGCTCTGGTACTGGCCGGCAAACAGATCGCTCACCAGATGGCTGGTGCGGATCTGGATCTTGCGGATGGCCTTGATCTGTTCGGAGGTCAACATGGGCGACGCTCACTTGATCACTCTTGATCACTGATGACCATGCCAGGGCCGGCAAGTGAGTCATCAGTGATCAGTGGGGAGAGGTTACGGCACCGGCACCCCGTCGAACACGGTCTTGATCACCGAGTCGGGCGTGACGTCCTCGGCTTCCGCTTCGTATGTGACGATGACCCGGTGGCGCAGGATGTCGGGGCCGACCGACTTCACGTCCTGCGGCGTGACGTAACCACGGCCTTGGAGCAGAGCGTGGGCTTTCGCTGCCAAGGTGAGGTACAAGGTCGCACGCGGTGAAGCGCCGTACTGGATGAGACGCTGCAGATCGAGCTTGTAGGCCGACGGCTCGCGCGTCGCGAACACCAGATCGATGATGTAGTCCTTGATCTTGTCGTCGAGGTAGACCTGGTCGACGAGGCTGCGCAGCCGCAGGATGTCGTCGGTATGGATGACGGCGCTGGCGCCATCGCGATGGTTGGTCGAGGCCATGCGGTCGAGGATCTGGCGCTCTTCCTCCTTGGACGGATAGGTGATCGACAGCTTGAGCATGAAGCGGTCGACCTGCGCCTCGGGCAAGGGGTACGTGCCTTCCTGCTCGATGGGGTTCTGCGTGGCCAGCACCAGGAACGGGTCGGGCAGCTTGTGCGTCTCGTCGCCGATGGTCACCTGCCGCTCCTGCATCGCCTCCAGCAGTGCGCTCTGCACCTTGGCGGGGGCGCGATTGATCTCATCGGCGAGGATGAGGTTGGCAAAGATCGGACCCTTCTTGGTGCTGAAGGTGCCGTCGCGCGGGCTGTAGACGAGGGTGCCGATCAGGTCGGCGGGGAGAAGGTCCGGGGTGAATTGCAGGCGGTGGAAGCTGGCGTCGATGGCTGCGGCGAGCGTCTTGACGGAGAGGGTTTTGGCGAGGCCGGGCACGCCTTCGAGCAGCACATGCCCATTCGCCAGCAGGCCAATCATCAAGCGGTCGACGAGGTAGCGTTGCCCGACGATGATCCGCCCGATCTCCTCGCGCAGGCGGTACAGACAGGCGGCTTCCTCCTTCACGCGTTCGTTGATTGCAGTAATCCCAGCATCCATGTCGGCTCTTTCTCCTCACATGCACCGTCTACTCAAACTGTCAGCGGAGGCCGTGGTGTCGCGTGATAGACGTTCTGGCGCGGCGAATCTTCATCGCGCCGGCGTTGCGAACGGCCACGTCCAAACGGCGACGCGACCCCTGGCTCAGCAAAGCGGTTTAATTACCATTGCCGGCCGCGTCGTCAAGTCTCCGTGCGGTAGGGGCACGGCATACCCTGCCCCAACCGCACGGAGGGTTTCTCCACCAGTCGTTGGATCAATTCCTTCTTCTTGAACTTTCCCGGCCCGGTGCGCGGGATCTCGTCGATGAAAATGACCTCCGCCGGCACTTTGTGAGGCGCCAGGTGGTCGCGGGCGTACGTCCGTAGGCCTTCGGCGCTGACGGTCGCGTTCGCCTTCAGCGTGACCGCGGCGACGATGCGTTCACCCTGATCGGCATCGGGAACACCGACAACCGCGACCTCCTGCACGTCCGCGTGGCGCTGCAAGCAGTCCTCGATCTCCACGGCACCGACCTTGAAGCCGCGCGTCTTGATGATGTCGACCGAGCTGCGGCCGACGATGCGAATCATGCCATCTGCTTCGCGTACTGCCAAATCGCCGGACCGCAGGTAGCCGTCGAGCAGAGCGCGCTGCGTGTCCTCGGGGCGATTCCAGTAGCCGCTGAACAGGTTGGACCCGCGGATGATGATCTCGCCTTGGACGCCGTCGGGGACATCGACGATGCGCCCGGCCGTCGCAGCGTCGCTGTCGACGATCCGCACGGAGATCCCCGGTAACGGGAATCCGACGACCCCGGCGCGGCGCGGCTGGTCATACGGTGTCGACAGCGCGAAACCGCACTCCGTCATCCCATAGCGATCCATCAGTGCGAAGCCGGTGCGCTCGCGGAAGCGTTCGTAGGTTGCAGCGCTCAACGGCGCCGAGCCCGATACCCAGAGGCGCATGCGACGCAAATCATGCTGCGCGAATGTTTCGGGTGGTAGGCTGACGAATCGGTTGTAGATGGTCGGTACGCCGAAGAACATCGTCGCTTCGACGCGCACGAGGTCGTCCAGTACCTCCTCCAAGACGAAGCGCCGGCGCAGGGCGACGCTGGAGCCGACCAGAAAGCTGGCCATGATCCCGAGACCGAGGCCGTGCAGATGGAAGCAGGGCAGCGTGAGCAGCAGGCGATCGTTCTCGCTCCACCGCCACGCACGTGCAACGGTGGTGAGGTTGGAGAGTAGGGCGCGATGCGACAGCACCGCGCCCTTCGGGCGCCCCGTGGTCCCGGAGGTGTACACGATGAGCGCTGGCGCTTCGGCGTCGCGACGGACGACATCGCCTGCAGGCCCCGTGAGGTTCTCCATCGAGTCGAGGATGAGTGTTAACTCGGGCAACGTCGCGTCCATGAGGATCGCCGCGTGCTCGGAGTGAACGATGGCAACGCGGGCCCCGGCATCGGCGACGATGTAGGTGACTTCGTCCGCGGTGTACGCCGGGTTGAGCGGCACCAGCACGGCACCCGCGTGGACCACGCCGAGGACCGCGGCTACGAGGTCTGGTGAGTTGGCGAGACCCACGGCGACGCGGTCACCCGGGTGGACACCGCGGTGCACCAAGGCGCCGGCGATCTCGGCGGCGCCTTGGCCGAGCTGGGCGAAGGAGTACTGCGCCTCATCGAAGAGCAGCGCCGGGGCGCCGTCACGGCGCGCGGCGGTGGTGGCGAATGCTTCGGCGAGGGAGGCCGGTAGTGTCTGCACGTATTGACAAGTTAGAGGGGTTGCGACGAGCTTTCAATTGCCGCGTGCCGTGACGTCCCTGTCTGCGCGTGGGTTCCCCCGTTCGCCTGCGGCGGCTTCTTGAAGCTCTCCGGGGCGGAGCCGTTGTCGAACTGCACGTGCTCGACCAGCTGCTCGGCGACGACGTTGCCGATGATCGCGCCTTGGTCGTCGGCGGGAAAGAACTGCCGCTGCCGCTCCTTCTTGAGCCCCTTCCACTCTCGGTAGTCGAGCCATTTGCCGACCCAGAGCTCGTGCCGCAGGAAGGAGGCGGTGATCTTGGCGTGCACCCGGTCAATGAGCCCGGTGCGCGTATTGAAGTAGATTACGAACCACTCACCGGGCACGCCGGGGTTGTCGCGTTCGAAGACGACCTTCAGGCGCTGCCAACGCACGTGGTCCTCCCCGTCGATCTCACCGAGGTCGGTGATGGTTGCCGGCATCTCGGCCAGCGCGAAGGGGAGCGAGAACCAGAAGAGGTTGCTGACCATGTTGAAGCGCGTCAGCTCG
This sequence comes from Candidatus Margulisiibacteriota bacterium, assembly GCA_035541735.1. Lineage (GTDB taxonomy): Bacteria > Desulfobacterota > Binatia > HRBIN30 > HRBIN30 > DATKMS01. Next base: position 9,866 of record DATKMS010000299.1, on the reverse strand, counting down.
ATGCGCTGGGGCTCGACGAGCGGGGCGCCGTCACGGATGATCCACGTGTCAGCGCCGTTGACGCCCAACTGCACATCGTTGGGGATGCCGATGGATTCCATGCGCGCTTGCATGCCGGCGTGTAGCGGCGCCATGTACCAGCCGATGCTTTGTGAAGAGACGTTGCCCATCGGGTCGAACAGCGTCAGCGTGTTGATGTAGCCGACGTCGCGCAGTGCCACCCAGCGGTTCCAGCCGCCGGATGCTTCGAGTGCACGTGCGAGCACCTGACCGGCCGTCCCCGCCGGCAGACGCGGCACCGCGCTGGGCGCAGTGGAAGGCTGGCAACCGCTGCCCAACGTCGCGAGCACAACCAAGACACGCGCGGCGGCATGTGCATGCCGGGGCACGCGCCACTCATAGGGTGGGGGCGGAGGAATTGTCAACGCACGGGAGATGCCGAGGTGATTGCGGCCGGCCTCAGCGAAAGAAGACGAGTGTTACCAGCAGAAACACCGGCAGCAGCACCAGGCCCGAGTAGACCATGTACCCGAGGAAGGTGGGCATCCTCACGCCGTGCTGCTCGGCGATCGCCTTCACCATGAAGTTGGGTCCATTGCCAATGTAGCTGTTGGCCCCCATGAACACCGCCCCCAGGCTCACCGCTGCCAGGAAGGTCTGCGGTACACCGGCGATCTGCGCCGGCAAGCCCAGCCCGCGTACCGCTGCCAGGAAGGTCAAGTACGTCGGCGCGTTGTCGAGAAAGCTCGACAGCGCACCGGTCACCCAGAAGAAATGCCACGGCTGGTGTAAGCCGAGATGGCTGCCGCGCGCTTCGAGGATCAGCAGGGCCGGCATCATCGTCATGAAGATACCGGCGAACAGGAGGGCTACCTCTTGGATCGGGTGGAACGTGAACTGATTTTCGGTGTGAATCTCGTCGCGAGTGAACACGTACGACAGCGCCCCCATCGACGCCATGACGACTTCGCGCAGCGGGGTGGGCAGGAACACCGCGACGACCACGCCGCCGAGAAACAGGAAGTTATGGGTGCCGACAATCGCGAATGCCTGCTCAGGAAGCGGGTGCTGAGTCTCGCGCTGCCAGCGATTGCGGTCGAGCACATAGAAAACGCCCAGCACCATCGCGACCGTGAAGACCCACTGCGGCCACAGCCGTAGGGTCCAGAAGAACGGCACGCCTTCGAGGAAGCCGAGAAAGAGCGGCGGATCGCCGAGCGGCGTCAGTGCGCCGCCAAGATTGGATACCAGGAAGATGAAGAAGATGAAGACGTGCGCCGCCGCCGGGCGGCGCGCGTTGGCGCGCAACAGGGGACGCACCAGCAGCATGCTCGCGCCCGTGGTGCCGATGACGTTGGCGAGCACCGCGCCCAGACCCAGGAAGGCACTGTTGACCGCCGGTGTCGGCGGGAAGGCGCCGCGTACAACGATGCCGCCGGTGATGACGAACAATGTCCCCAGCAGAATAATGAAGGCGACGTACTCGTGTGCCGTGTTGAACAGATGCCCGGGAGCCGCGCCAAGGAAGTACAACGCCACCGGGGTCCCAAGCCCGATGCTGACCTTACCGTAGTGCTCGGCCCACCAGATCGGCGCCAGCAGCGGCCCGAGAGCGATCGTCAGCAACAGGCCGGCAAACGGCAGGACGCTCCACAGCGGGAGTGTCGCACCGAGTGCATGCTGCATGGGAGGTCAGACTGCCGTACCGATGCGCATGCCGTAGAAGGAGCGACGCACGAAGAACATCGACGCGACAAAGAACACGAGGGCAAGGAAGTGAGACAGCCCGGACGGCAGGCCGACCGCCAACTCGACTGCAAGGAGGCCGAACAGCGTCGTGAACTTGATCACCGGATTCATGGCGACCGAAGAGGTATCCTTGAACGGGTCGCCGACCGTATCGCCCACCACTGTTGCCGCGTGCAGCGCGGAACCCTTCTCCTTCAGCTCGACTTCCACGACCTTCTTGGCATTGTCCCACGCGCCCCCGCCGTTGGCCATGAAGAGCGCTTGGAACAGACCAAACAGCGCGATCGAGATCAGGTAGCCAATGAAGAAGAATGGGTTGAGGCAGGCGAAGGCGAGGGTGGAGAAGAAGACGGTCAGGAAGATGTTGAACATGCCCTTCTGCGCGTACTGGGTGCAGATTTCCACCACGCGCTTGGAGTCGGTGATCGACGCCTTCTCGACGCCCTCGAGCTTGATGTTCGCCTTGATGAACTCAACGGCGCGGTAGGCGCCCGTCGAGACGGCCTGGATCGTGGCGCCGGTGAACCAGAAGATCACCGCTCCACCCGTGATCAGGCCGAGCAAGAAGAGCGGGTTGAGGATCGACAGCTTTCCCAGACTCTCCGGCTGCAGGCCGTTGGTCAACGCGACGATGATGGAGAAGATCATGGTGGTGGCTCCGACAACCGCGGTGCCGATGAGCACCGGCTTTGCGGTCGCTTTGAAGGTGTTGCCGGCGCCGTCGTTCTCTTCGAGGAAGTGCTTGGCGCGGTCGAAGCTCAGATCGAAGCCGAAATCCCTTTTGATCTCCTCCTTGATGTTGGGGAGGCTTTCGATGACCGACAGCTCGTACACGGACTGGGCGTTGTCGGTTACGGGGCCGTAGGAGTCCACCGCGATGGTCACGGGTCCCATGCCCAGGAAGCCGAAAGCCACCAGGCCGAATGCGAATACCGGCGCCGTCATCTCCGCCGTTCTGGCGGGCAGCGCAGCGGTCAGCTCGTCGAGGCTGAAGAACCACGCCAGGCCCATGAGAATGACGAAGACGATACCCATCCAGTAGGCCGAGAAGTCACCCGCGATGAGGCCCGAGAGGACGTTGAGCGACGGGCCACCCTCGCGCGAGGCGGTGACGATTTCACGCACGTGGCCCGACTCTGTGGAGGTAAACACTTTGACGACCTCGGGGATCACCGCGCCGGCAATGGTTCCGCAGCTGATGATCGCCGAAAGCTGGAACCAAAGCCTGCCGCCGCCGAGCTCCCCGATGAGCAGGTACGAGACGATGAAAGTCAGGATGATCGACACCACCGAGGTCAGCCAGACGAGCACGGTGAGCGGCTGCTCGAAGTTCATCTTGTCGGCATCGGCGTAGCGGGCGTGCTGGATGGTCTCGTTGATGAGATAGGAGAGGCCGCTGGCGACGATCATCATGATGCGCATGGCGAAGATCCAGACCAGCAGCTTCACCTGCAGGTCGGCGTTGTCCTTGAGCACCAGCAGAATGAAGGTGATGAGTGCCACGCCGGTGACGCCGTACGTTTCAAAGCCGTCGGCCGACGGCCCGACCGAGTCGCCGGCATTGTCACCAGTGCAGTCGGCGATCACGCCGGGGTTGCGCGCGTCGTCCTCTTTGATGTTGAACACGATCTTCATCAGGTCCGACCCGATGTCCGCGATCTTCGTGAAGATCCCGCCGGCGATGCGCAGGGCGGACGCGCCGAGCGACTCGCCGATGGCGAAGCCGATGAAGCAGGGGCCGGCGAAGCTCGCCGGGATGAAGAGCAGGATGATGAGCATCATCAGCAGCTCGGTGGAGATCAGCACCATGCCGATGCTCATGCCGGCCTTCAGCGGGATCTCATACGTCGGGAAGGGCTTGCCCTTCAGCGCGGCGAAGGCCGTGCGCGAGTTGGCGAAGGTGTTGACGCGAATGCCGAACCAGGCAACGCCGTAGCTGCCGCCGATGCCGATCAGGCTGAACAAGAGGACGACGGCGACCTTCACCATGTCGCCCGCGAAGGCGCGCGTGAAATACACGGCCATGATCGTGCCGATGAAGACTTCGAGCAGCAGGATGAACTTGCCTTGGGTGATCAGGTAGGTCTTGCAGGTTTCGTAGATCAACTCGGAGATCTCCCGCATGGCTTTGTGCACGGGGAGTGTCCGCAGTTGCTGGTAGATCATGATCCCGAAGGCAAACCCGAGGGCGCACACGAGCAAACCGAAGGTGAGTAGCGTCTGCCCGGTGATCCCGAGGAAGTGGACGGACGTGAAGTCCGGAAGAACCAGATTCATCTCGCCGTGCGACTGCCCCTCCGTGGCTGACGCTTGACCAGCGACGGCCAAGAGCAGACTCACCGAGCCGACAAACGACCATATTGTTCCTCGTGCTTGTGCCATCCTCACTCCGCTCCTCGGGAACCCGCGCTCTCGTGCAACACCCTGGGGGCAGGGTGCGGCTGCGCGGTTGATTTCTGTCGCCTTGCGACCCCGCCGCCCACAGTCTTGCGGTGTGGTGGAAGCCGCGAGGCCGTCTATGTTGAACGTGGCGTTATCGCAAAACTCACCTTGAAAGACAACTCCTCTCGGAACGCTAACGTTGACCGTCTGTCGGGCCGGTGGTACCCTTCGCATCGTCTTGGAAAATCACCGCAATCCGATTCCGACCGTGGACGCGATCATTGAGGTGCCCGGCGGGATTGTGCTGATCCGGCGCCGCAATCCGCCTCCGGGCTGGGCTTTGCCGGGAGGCTTTGTGGACTACGGCGAGACAGTTGCCGGAGCCGCCGTACGCGAGGCGCGTGAGGAAACCGGATTGGCCGTGCAGTTGACTGAACTCTTTCACGTCTATTCTGACCCCGCCCGTGACCCGCGCCGCCACACGATTGCGACGGTGTTCATCGGCAGAGCGCGCGGCGTACCCGTCGCGGGCGATGATGCCGCCGAGGCGGCGGTGTTCACGGCCGAGTCGCTGCCATCGCCGCTGGCCTTTGATCATCGGCGCATACTGGAGGACTACTTCACGTACAAATCCTCCGGTCGCCGGCCACCGTATGACCGCTGACGTGTCATCCATCCGCCTCGAACCACTGACCGCCAGTGAGCGGCGTGATCTGTTGTGGCTGGCGCGCGCTTCCATCCGCTGCGCGCTTGCTGTGGAAGCGGCGCCGCCGCAGATTGCCCTGACCCTGCCGCTGATCGAACCGGCCGCCGCGTTCGTCAGCTTGCACTGCGAGGGACGACTGCGCGGGTGTGTCGGCACCGTGACTCCAGACAAAGCCCTGCATGAGACGGTGGCGCGCATGGCCTGCTCCGCGGCGTTCGAAGATCCGCGCTTTTCACCACTGTTGGCGGTGGAAGTGCCCGCGATTGACATCGAGATCTCGCGACTCAGCCCGCTGCTTCCCGCCGCACCGGCCAACGTGCAGCCCGGCGTTCACGGCGTCTGTATGACGCACGAGCACCACCGCGCCGTTTTTCTCCCGCAGGTGGCAACGACGCACAACTGGGATCGCGACACGCTGCTCAGCGAGCTGTGCCGCAAGGCACTGCTGGCGCCGGATGCCTGGCGACGGCCGGGCTGCACGTTGATGGTGTTTGTGGCGGAGGTGTTTGGCGAACCGATTGGTGAGAGTATCCAGTGACAAGTGACCAGTGGAACCAGTAGGCAGTGATCAGTAGTCAGGGATCGGTAATCAGTGATCAGTCGAGATCAGCTCCCATTGACGGCAAACATCTACTGATCACTCGATCACTGATCACTTGTTACTGGTCACTGGTCACCGACTCCCGCTACTTGCGGCCGACTTTGTCGAGCAAGCGCCGGTAGACGGCTTCAGGCAGCAGCTCGCGCACATCACCGCCGAGCCGCGCCACTTGCTTCACGAGTCGCGACGCCGTGTAGAAGTGCTTCGCCCCGGCGGCCATGAAGAAGGTTTCAATGTGCGGCTTCATGTGCCGGTTCATCATTGCCATCTGAAACTCGTACTCGAAATCGGATACCGCCCGCAGCCCGCGGATGATGACGCGGGCGCCGACGCGGTCGCAGTAGTCGACCAGCAAGCCGCTGAACTTGTCAGCGATAGCGCGGCCGCCGGTGTCGGCGAGTGCATCGCGGATCAAGGCTACGCGCTCGTCGGCGGTGAACAGCGAACCGTCCTTGTGCGGGTCACTGCTGGTGGCGGCGACGGCGACGATCACCTGGTCGAAAACGGTGACCGCGCGGCGCACGACATCGAGATGGCCGTTCGTAATCGGGTCAAACGAGCCGGGGTAGACGGCGCGTACAATCTGTGTGTCGTCTTGCGGTGCTGCCGGCATGTGCTCATCCGCCACAAACAGGGCGAGGCCTGTCTTTCCATAGCGTCGCGCCTGCGTCAAACGCAGGGTGCCGCAGCTTGCCGGCGGGGCTTCATCGACGTGGTGCTCGATCACCAACCACCCGCCCGGTTTCAGCACGGCGTGGGCCGCGACAGCTGCGAGCGTTTGCTGCACCAGCCCGTGCCCGTACGGCGGGTCGGCAAAGACGCCGTCGACACGGGCACCGCCGTGCTCCAGCTGTGCCAGTGCGCGTCGGACCGGCATCTGCAGAACGTGCGCCTGCGCATTGAACCCGCAGCGCTGAAGATTCTCACGCAGCACGCGTGCGCTGGCGGCGGATTGCTCCACGAAGGTCACCGCCGCGGCGCCGCGACTCAACGCCTCGATACCGAGCGCCCCACTGCCGGCGAATAAATCGAGTAGCTGGGTCGCGTCGATATCGAAGCGGCTGGCGAGGATGTTGAACAGGGCGCCCTTGACCTTGTCTGCCGTTGGGCGCACGGCCATGCCGCGCCCCGCCCCCAGACGGCGGCCCTTGGCGCTCCCCGCGATGACCCGCATGCTTCGCCCATAGTGCATCGTCCGGAGACGAGCAACGCACCCAAAAGTGTTGCGTCTCGGTGCGGGGGTAGATAAGAGACCAACATACCATCAACTGCGAGGAGGTAGGGAATGCGTCAGTACATCGTCGTGCTTGGTATTGCTGCAGCGCTTGTGGCCTGCGGGAACAGCGAAGAACTGAAGCAGTTGCAGGAGTCCCAGCGCAAGCTCGAAGCCAAGGTTGCCGAGCTAGAGAAGAAGGTCGCCGGTGCGGCGCCGGCGGTCGCCGCGCGCCCGCCAATCGATCCGAACAAGGTCTACGACCTGCCCATCGGCAAGTCGCCGGTGAAGGGACCGGCGGACGCACCGGTGGTGATGGTGGAGTTCTCGGACTTCCAGTGCCCGTTCTGTGCGCGGGCCAACCCGTTGGTCGAGCAGGTGCTGCAGGCGTATCCCAAGGAGGTCAAATTCGTCTACAAGGAGTTCCCGCTCCCCATGCACCAGAATGCGCTGCCCGCGTCGAAGGCCGCGCTCGCCGCGCAACGGCAGGGGAAATATTGGGAGATGCATGACAAGTTGTTTGCCAGCCAGGGCGCCCTGCAACCCGAGAACTTGAAGCAATACGCGCAAGAGATCGGGCTGGATATGGCGAAGTTCGAGCAGGATATGGCGTCGCCGGAGGTGCAGCAGCAGATCAACGACGACATGCAACTGGCGCGGCAAGCGAGTGTGAGCGGCACACCGACGCTGTTCCTGGCGGGCAAGCGGGTGCAAAACCGCAGCCTGGACGGGATCAAGCAGATGGTCGACGAGGCGCTGCAGGCGAAGAAGGGCTAGGAAGACGGTTGTCAGTGATCAGGAACCAGTGAGACCAGTGATCAATAACCAGTAGGGCTATTGCGGGAGGAGTACGGTATGCGTCGACACATTGTTGCGCTTGGCGTTATTGGCGTGCTGGCGGCATGTGGGAGCAGCGAGGAGCTGAAACAGCTGCAGGAATCCCAACGCAAGCTGGAGGTCAAGATTGCCGAGTTGGAGAAGAAGATCAGCGCGCCGCCAGCCGCCGCGGCGCGGCCACAAATCGATCCCAACCGGGTGTACGAGATTCCCGCGGGCAACTCCCCGTTCAGGGGGCCCGCCGATGCACCAGTCGTGCTCGTCGAGTTCTCCGACTTCCAATGACCCTACTGCGCCCAGGTCCCCCGTGTGGTGGACCAAGTGCTGCAAGCCTATCCGAAGGAGGTCAAGTTCATCTACAAGCAGTTCCCACTGCCGATGCACTCGAATGCGATGCCCGCGGCACGCGCTGCCCTGGCGGCGGGCAAGCAAGGCAAATTCTGGGAGATGCACGACAAGCTGTTCGCCAACCAGCGCAGCCTGACACCGGAGAACATCAAGCAGTTCGCCCAGGACATCGGGCTCGACACGGCGAAGTTCGAGCAAGACATGAACTCGCCCGAGGTACAGCAACAGATCAATGAGGAGATGCAGCAGGGCCAGAAGGCCATGGTGGGCGGCACGCCATCGCTGTACCTCAATGGCAAGAAAGTCGCGGACCGCTCCGTCTCTGGCCTCAAGCAAATGATCGACGAGGCGCTGCAGGGGAAGAAGAGCTGAGGGGGGAGTGATCAGTAATCAAGTGATCGAGATGTGAGAGACCCGGCTGGAGCTGGGTCTCTCCGCGTCTGGCTGCGACAGCGCCCTGGCCGCTCCCTCAGGTTCTATACGCCGAGTTGAAGCGCACGTAATCGAGACTCAGGTCGGACGTCATCCGGTACGCCACCGCGTTGCCGGCGTGCAAGTGAATCGTCAGCGTGAACTCGGGCCGCCGCACCACGGCGGCGGCGCGCCGCTCGACTCTGTTGACGATCTCCTCGCCGCGCCGAACCACCTGGACGTCATCGAGGTAGATGTCGATCTTGTCGGGGTCGAACACGGCGCCGCTGTAACCCAGCGCGCAGATGATGCGGCCGGTGTACGGATCGCTCCCGAAGAACGCGGCCTTACACAGCGGTGAGCGGGCGACGGTGTCCGCAATGCGCTCCGCGTCACGCGCCGTGCGGGCGCCGCGCACGCGGATGTCGACCACCTTGGTGGCGCCTTCTCCATCCTTGACGACCATGCGTGCCAAGGTGCTGAGGACGCGGGTCATCGCGCCGCAGAACTCCGGAAAGGCGCGGCCGGCGCTGGTCAGGCGGCGGTTGCCGGCCACCCCGTTGGCCATCAACACCAGCGTGTCGTTGGTACTGGTGTCGCCGTCGACGACAATCGCATTGAACGACTGCGGCAAGGCGACGGTGAGCACGCGCCGCAGCGCCGCCGGCGCCACTGCCGCGTCGGTCATCACGTAGGTCAGACTGGTGGCGTGTGCCGGCGCCATGCGCGGCGCGATCATTCCGGCGCCCTTCGTCATGCCGGCGATGGTGATCTCGCGCCCGCCGATGATCAGTCCCTCGGTGGCGAACTTCGGAAAGGCGTCGGTGGTCATGATGCCTTCGAGGGCCTCGTGAAAGCCCGCGGGCGACAAGCGGCGGCACGCCTCGCGCACGCCTGTGCGTACCCGGTCGCGAGGCACCGGTAGGCCGATGCGACCGGTGGACGACGGAATGACCAGCGCCTCGTCGATGTCCAGTCCCCGTGCCACAAGGGCGCACATCTCACGCGCAACGGCGAGGCCGTCGCGGCCGGTGTAGGCGTTGGCGTTGCCGCTGTTGACCACGATGGCCTGCAAACGGCCGGCCGGCACACGCTGCATCCCGATCAACACCGGCGCAGCTTTGACCAGATTCGTGGTGAACGCGGCCGCGGCCGCGGCGGGCACGTCGGAGGCGATCACCGCCACGTCGCGCTTGCGGCTTTCCTTCAGCCCGCAGCGCACCCCGGCGAAGCGGAACCCCGGCACCCGGATCGGCCTCTGCTCCACCTCGATCTTCATCATCCTCCTCGGCAGTGAGACAGCGGACGCCCGCGGACCTCTCAGGGACTCAGCACTCAGGACGCAGCACTGGAGCTCAGGTTCCGTGGCACTTCTTGTACTTCTTGCCGCTGCCGCACGGGCAGGGGTCGTTGCGGCCGACCTTGTCGGCGGTGCGGCGGGCGGGCTCGGGCTTGCGTTGCTGGGCTTGCTGCGGCGCTCCACCGCCGGCCATGACCATCTGCATGGGCTGCGGGCGGCGGCGCGCTTCCATGCGCTGGACGTCTTCCTGACGGGCAATCTGGACGGTGAAGACTTTCTCGACGACATCGGTTTCGAGCTGCTGCATCATCTCTTCGAA
>DATKMS010000298.1:0-22129 GCA_035541735.1 Candidatus Margulisiibacteriota bacterium | reverse complement strand
GGCCGATGAGTATCGACGACTACGCGAGGCTGAAGCGCTCACAGGGGCCGCATTGAATGGCAACGATCTCAATGGCGCGCCGTCGATGTCACCTAACTCGCCGCTCCAGGCGACGGCGAAGAGCGCGCCGCGCCTGAGCGCCACGACGTTAGTTAGTTTCTGTCTCGAAATCATTTTCGGCCGCTGTTTTCAAGGGTAACGGAGGCTGCACCCGCGCCAGAATCGTGCGCACAGAGACATTTGAGAGCCGACCACGACGAAGATCGCTGGGAAGGACGGCGGGTGGGTTGGCTGCGGACAAGTGGCATCGGTCGGCTGAGGCGACCCGCCGATGAGAGGAGGCTGAACGCCAGCGGTCAGGCCGCGACGCGTAGCGAGGCGCCCTTCGAAGGTCGCTTCTGCAGGCGCGCGGCGATCACCAGCAGATTGTTGGCGAGGACCGCCGCCGCAAGGAACAGCTCGAAGCGCTCGCTGCCGGACCACAAACACCGCTTCATGCCGCGGCCACGAAAGAGCACCGAGATCCGGCCCTCGACGCCCGAACGAAACGCCTGCGCCTGCTTGAAGGGGCGACTCTTCTCAAACTGCTCCTGTTCGATACTGCGCTTGCCGCCCCGCTGGGGGATCGCCACGAGCGTGACGCCGCGGCGGTGCACTTTCTCGCAGCCGGCCGCGTCATGGAAGCCGCGGTCGCCGGCCAGAACGCGGGGGGCCTTGCCGAATCGTTTTTGGTGACGCTGCACGGACGGTACGAGCTGGTCGCTATCGATGGGGTTGCCGTCGAGCACCTGGTAATCGGTGATGAGACCGATGCGGCTTTCAACGAGCAGCACCTTGTGGTGCCGAACTCGACTGGCTTGTAGACCTTGCCACGTTTGATCATGTCGGTGTGGGGTTCGAAGAGCGAGTAGAGTTTCTGGTCTGCGGGCACGGTCTCGCCGTGAAATATCCGCCGCTCACTCTGGTCGATCACGCGCCGGCCGAGCGCTGCGACCTGGGTGACCTCGTCGCACAGCGCCTTCAGTTTGAGCGTGTCCAGCAGCTCGGTGCACCGCACGGTGCGGGCCTTGCGCGTCACCGCTTCGGCTTTCTCGATCACCTCCGTGGTGACGGTGATCAGATCGCGATACTTGCGTGCCAAGCTCCGGGCGCGCTGCGCTCGCTCCCGCATCCGGCCGATCTCCTGCATGCGGCGCTTGGCGCGGCGCGTCCGGCGAGGGAATGTCGCGCAGGCTGCTGGCGCGAGATCGCCGATGTGCTCCACCAGACGGCTCAACACCCGCACCGTATCCCACAACAGACCACTGTCGCGGGGATAGCGAATGTCGGTCTCAACCACGGTGGTGTCCAGCCGCAGCTTGTCGACATCCTCCAGGCCCACCCGCACGGCCGCGGCCACAATGGCCTCATTGATCCGGCGCAGCGTGGCGGCCTGGAGGCGCATGAAGGCGTGGTGGAAGGCGTGATGGCGCGGCACCGGCGCGCTATCAAAGCGGGTGAACTGGCGCAGCGTGAACCCGTCGGCGATGCGTTCGGCGAGCTCTCGGTAGTCCCAGTTCTTGGTCCGCATCAACACAAAGGAGCGCAACACCTGCTCGGCGTTCAGGCCGCGGCGCCCACGCCGTGCGTGCTTGAGCGAGCGGCTCAAATCGCGATGGACCGCCGTCACCAGCTCGCCGTGCCGATCGAGGAAGTCGCTGATCTGTTGCAGCAACGGCTCGAGCCGGACTCGGCGCCCGACTTCCAAGTCTGCAAAGCTGATCTGCGTGCGCGTGATCTCCCGCATCCACCACCACCTCACATTGCGCTCCCGGATACGCGGCGCCACAACAATTGCGTTGCCAAGATTCAGCGAGCGGTCGACCTTCTCGAAATCGCAACCTTCTGGGTCACGCCATAACTCCGCTCTAAGGCGCGGCACCACGCGTGATGGCCATGTGCGGCAAGGGTTTCCGGGATCGCGGCGCCCGCCCAATGGGCGAGAATCTCCGCTCTAAGAAATCTGGTCAGCCGCGAAGGATACAGACAGCGCGCAGCCGCACCGGAGAAGGGCTCGCATGCATCGGGGCGTGGACTCGCTGGCGGCAAGGCCGTCCCTTAGAGCGGAGTTATGGTCACGGCTGATCGCGGCGTTCGTCTCGCATCAAAATGGCCGCTTTGAGCGACTCGTGACGGTCGTGGTACAAAGACGAGGTGCCGACGGTCTTGAGGAGCGGACCCTACCGCCTGTATTTCTTCAGCCATGAGCCGAACGAACCACCGCATGTGCACGTCGACCGCGATGACAAATCAGCGAAGTTCTGGCTGCAGCCGTTGGCCTTGGCGCGAAATTTCGGGTTCCCATTACACGAACTGCGGCGGATCAGAACCTTACTCGAAGCGAACCACGGAAAACTACTGGAGGCATGGCATGGGCATCTTGGCGCTAAGCGCTGACGAGAGAGTCCGCGATGTGCGGGTTTCGGAAGACACGCTGACAGTCGACCTCATGGATGGTCGAACGATCTCCGTTCCGTTGCTGTGGTACCCCAGGCTGCTCGCTGGCACATCGAAGCAGCGCGAGAAGTGGCAACTCTGCGCTGCGGGGTACGGCATTCACTGGCCAGACCTGGACGAAGATCTCAGCACCGAGGGTCTTCTGCGCGGCGCGCCTGCGCCGACGGTCTCCGCAGAACGCCTAACTCGCCGCTCCAGACGACGGCGAAAAGCGCGCCGCGCCTGAGCGCCAGCGTTCGACTGTCTGCGAGGGCTGGGGTACTCTCTCGACTCGACGAGGTTGACGCGATCAACGAGTTTACGGCCATCTTCGAGCGCGACGGCGATTGGTACGTCGCATACTGCCCTGAGATTTCGGGGGCCAATGGTCAGGGACGCCAGAAAGAGGAGGCGCGAAAGAGCCTCGCTGACGCAATCGCCTTGATCCTCGAGGATCGACGCGAGGATGTGTTGCGCGGCGTGCCGGCGGATGCCGAGCGCGAAACAGTGGTCGTCGGAGAGGCGTGGAGGTCCAACACGGCGGCTGCAGGCGCCGGCCACCGCGGAGGCATTGAGTGAAATCGTGGGGCCGCGTATTCGTGGCCGCGCCTGAGCCGCAGCGTGAGTCGCTTCGAGGTGTACCTGGTCAGCCTTGATCCTGCGGTGGGCATCGAGATCCGCAAGGCGCTCCTCAGGCGCTTTCCGTAGGCCGTCTACTTCGCCATCGAAGCGGACATCATTGTCGTCGTCGCCGTGCTGCACGCGAGCCGCGATCCCGCAGAGTGAGTCGGTGTGGGGGGTCGTGAGTAGGCTGGGGATGGTGGCCCGTGCGCCTGGCTGGCGCCAGGCCGACTTGCGTAGTCGAGACTGCAGGGCGTGCATAGGCGGCTAGGCAGCGGCGCGGCGGCGGACCAGGGAGGCCCGCCGCGACTGTGCGCCAAAGCTCGGCCACGCCGATGGCATCGCGCTTGCGGATCACACCCAGTCGATGCGATCGTTGGCGGGACAAGCAGGCCCATGAGCGATCTCAGCGCATTCCAGATCGCCAACGCCGCGATTCACGCCTCACTTGCGCTGGTGTGGGCGATCGTGGCGCACAACGCCTGGCGCTTTCTGTGCGCTCAGCGCCCGCATAGCCGCTTCTTCCGCATGCTGCCTGCCGTGGCGGGCACCGTTGCGTTCACCTACGGCGTGTTCACGCTGACAACCTTGATCCCCGTCGAGCTGCAACAGCGCCGCCCCGACGGGATTCTGCTGATCCGGGCGCTGAACGATTGGAGCATCTTCGGGGTCGTCGCCTTGGCGCGCCACATGGCGCGCTATTTTCCGACGCCCGAAGACCCGCCGCCGCCACGCACATGGCTCGCATTGAACTACGGGTCCGCGCTCCTGATGGATGCCCTGTGTGCAATCTACCTCGGGCTCATCGGGGTGCCGGGCATCCGGCCGCAGTTTGCGGCATACTCGGTGATCCGCATCGTATACCAGCTGATCATGCTGGCGCTGATTGTGTTGCGGATTGTACGTATCGCCCGGCCAGGCCTATGGGGCCCTGGTGGTGGGGCGTGGGTCGCGCGTCGTGCCGATGTGGTGTTTCTCGGCGGCGCGCTCGTCAGTCTCGGGGGGTGGTTGCTGCTGGCGGTGCTCACCAACTGGCTCCCGAAGCCGGAGTTGTGGACATTGTCGCCGCTGGGCCTGGTGCTCGACACCATTGCCGGGATCGGCTGGGCGGTGCCGCTGGCGGTACGGATTCTCGGCGAGGTGGTGCGCGGCTTCCTCATCGTCACGGTCATGGTCGTGACCACCGGGGCAGTTTATTTCGGTGCGCAGCACCTCGGCGCGTCGCTCGCCAGTACCGAGCTGCGTCCGGTCCTCGACCTCGGCACCGTGGCCACCTTCGTGCTGGTCCTGGCCCCAGGGTATCGATCGCTGCGCGTCGCGGTCGACCACGTGGTGTTTCGTCGCAGCCGCCGCCGGCGCGCCGAGCTGCAGGAGTTCCTGCATACGCTCTCGCCAGAGCTGGGGCTCGCCGAGTGCTGTCGCCGCGCCCTGGGGGAGGTCAGCCGTGTGATGCGGCTGCAGGGCGGCGCCATCTTTCTGCGCGATGCGGAAGGCATCATACACGGCACCATCACCTTTGCGCCCGTCGAGCAGCTCTGGCGCTCAGGCGTCGCCGCCGACGTCTTTCCCGTACGCACGCTGATCGGCTACGAATTGCGCGAACTCCCGGCTCCGCTGGCGAGCGCGTTGACGGACACCGACATCGTCGGCGTCATCCCGATCGTCAGCCCGCGCCAGCGCTGGGGGCTCATGCTGATCAGTGCCGGACTGCTGGGCGCCACGTTCAGTGAGGAAGACGAGCAGGTGCTGCAGGCCTTCGCCGATCAGTTCGCGCTCGTGCTCGATGGTGCAGCGCTGCTGGAGCGCGCGGTCGCCATCGAGCGATCGCTGGCCCACAGCGAGAAACTCGCAGCGATCGGTGAGCTGGCAGCGCGCATCGCGCACGAGATCCGCAATCCGGTGACCGCGGCCCGCAGCCTCGCCCAGCAGCTGGCCCGCGAGCCCACCTCACCGTTGAACGCCGAGCATGCCGGGTTGATCCTCAGCGAGCTGGAACGCGTCGAACGCCAGGTGGCGGCGCTGCTGCGCTTCGCGCGACGCGAGGAATTCCAGTTCGAACCAGTCGACTTGAGCGCTCTTGCTCGCGGCGCGGTGGAAGCGTTCCGCCCGCGACTGGAGGCGGCGGGCATTACGATCGCCCTGCACGCCCCCGACAGCGTCGTGGCGCGCGCCGACCGGGAGAAGGTCCGCCAAGTCCTGATCAATCTCATCGACAATGCGGTGGACGCACTCCGCGACACCTCCGGGGTGAAGCGGCTCGACATCGTTGTGAGCACCGCCAACGGCAGCGGCACGCTCAGCGTACACGACAATGGTCCTGGAGTGTCGGCGGAGGCGCTCCCTCGCCTGTGCGAGCCTTTCTTCTCGTTGAAGCCCAACGGCACGGGCCTTGGGCTGGCAATTGCCAGACGCACGGTCGAGGCGCACGGCGGCCGCATCGACGTGACGCTACCTGCGGGCGGCGGCATGACCGTCTGCATTGACTTGCCGCTGGTCTCCGTTGAAGAACGTCCTCATTCTGAGGCTTGCGCCCGTGACGCCCTCCATCCTCGTCGTCGATGACGAACGCGCCATCTGCGTTGCGGTGGAGCGTTTGCTCAGCGGACGCGGGTATCAGGTCGAGACGGCGCTCTCCGGCGAAGAGGCTATCGCGCAGCTCGAGCGCACAGCCTACCACCTCGTCATCACCGACCTCAGTCTGATGGCGTTCACCGGGATGGACGTGCTGCGCTGGGTGCGGCAGCACCGGCCGGACACCGCAGTGATCATGATCACTGCCTACGGCTCCGAGAAGATCGCCGTCGAGGCCATGAAGCTGGGCGCCGCCGATTACCTTCCCAAACCCTTCGACAACGACGAACTGGAGCTGATCGTCGACCGGGTGCTGGAGGGCATCACGCTGCGGCGCGACCTACGCCTGCTGCAGGAGCAGGTGGCCGACACCTACCGTTTCGAAAACATCCTGGGGAAGAGCCCGGCCATGCAGCGCGTCTTCGAGGTCGTCCGCAAGGTGGCGGACACCGATCTCACCGTGCTGATCCGCGGGCCGAGCGGCACGGGCAAGGAACTGGTCGCCAACGCGCTGCACTACAACAGCCCGCGCCGTGCGCGACCGCTCGTCAAGGTCAACTGCGCTGCCTTCTCCCGCGAGCTGGTGGAGAGCGAGCTGTTCGGTCATGAGAAGGGCGCCTTCACCGGCGCTGTCAGTGCGCGCGAAGGCAAATTCGAAGTCGCCGACGGCGGCACGCTGTTTCTCGACGAGATCGGCGACATGCCGCTCGAAACGCAGGCGAAGATCTTGCGCGTGTTGCAGGAGCGCGAGTTCGAACGCGTCGGCGGCAACCGCACGATCAAGGTGGACGTGCGCGTCATCGCCGCGACGAATCAGGATCTCGAAGCCAAGGTGCAGGACGGCCGTTTCCGGGAGGACCTGTACTATCGCCTCAAAGTGGTGCCGATCGTCCTGCCGGCGCTGCGCGAGCGTCCGGAAGATCTACCGTTGCTCGTCGAGCACTTCCTGACGAGCGTCGCGGCGCGGCTCAAACGGGAACCCAAGCGTCTGGCGCCGGACGCGTACCGCGCGCTGCTAGCTGCCGAGTGGAAGGGCAATGTGCGCGAGCTGGAACACGCCATCGAGCAGGCCTTCGTGCTCGCCTCGGGTCCCGAGATTCAGCTGAGCGACTTCGCGCTGGCTGAGCCCGTGGCGGGCGCTGAGCCGGGCGCGGCAGACGATCTCCCCGGCAGCTTCCGCGCGGCGAAACAGCACGTCATCGAGCGTTTCGAGCGCCAGTTCATCTGTGAAGCCCTGGCACGCCACCGCGGCAACATTTCGAAGGCCGCGGAGGAGATGGGCATGTACCGTCAACACCTGCAGAGCAAGCTGGCCGAGTACGGCATCGACGCCGCAGCGTACCGGGGGCAGCGCTAGTCCGGGGCTCCTACGCTTTGTACGCTGCGCCGGTCGCGCTATAAGCACCGCGTGCCGCGTTTTGGCTCACAGGCCTACGGTTCTGCCATTCTCCCGTTAGTGCTGGTTGCCCAACTCAATGTCGAGGGCCTTCCGCAGCCGATACCGACGCCCGGATGCATCGGCTGCCGCGTCGATCTGGCGGAGATTCGCCGCAGTTACAGCGACGCAGATTGGCAGGCGCTCATGCAGGGGAAAGTGGTGACGACGTTGAGCAGGGAGGCGGGCGCCGGTGGTACGGTGCAGAGCACCAACGAGGCGTCTGCCATCATTCCGTATCCGCCGGCGGAGGTCTGGAGCGTGGTCACGGACTTCGAGTCCCGGCCGCGCTTTGTTCCAGGCAACAAGGAGGTGCAGATCGTACGCCGGGACGGCAACCGCTTGTGGATCGCCGAACACCTGCGCGTCTTGCTGATCAATGTCCGTTTCGTGGTCATCTCGACTCTGGAACCGGAGCAGGGGCGTGTGACCTGGGTCCTCGATCGCGACGCACCGCATGACATCGCCGACACCACCGGCTCGTGGACGGTGGTGCCGTTGGCGGGCGGGCAAGAGACCCTGGTGCGCTATCGCACCTGGATCGATAGCGGGCGGTCGGTACCGCGCTTCGTCGAGGACTTCTTGACGAAGCGCTCGTTGCCCAAGATCGTCGAGGGCATTCGCAGCGAGGTGCACCGGCGCTTTCCGTCGCTGCGGGCGGTGCCGCAGGAGACCAACGGGCCGTGAAATGGGCATGGCGTTTCGGCCGCCCAGTTGATAGCAGCGGAGTATGCGCTACGGCATCGCCCTGCCCAACTACGGCGCCCTCGCCGGCCCGGAGAACCTGCTACGCCTGGCGCGCCGGGCCGAAGAGTGCGGCGCCGATTCGGTGTGGGTCAGCGACCATGTCATCATTCCCGACCAAGTGGCGTCGGTCTACCCGTACGATGCATCCCCGCGGCCCGCGCCGGCGCTGCTGCAACGGCTCGAGCCGTTCTACGATGCACTGACCACGCTGGCGTTCATCGCCGGTGCGACGACCCGCGTCAGGCTCGGCGTCAGTGTGTACGTCGTGCCCATCCGCAACCCGGTGCTCACGGCCAAGATCGTCGCCAGCCTCGATGCGCTGTCGCGCGGGCGTGTCATCTTCGGATGTGGGGTCGGCTGGCTGCGCGAGGAGTTCGACGCCCTGCACGCGCCGTTCGCCGACCGCGGCGCGCGCACCGACGAGTACCTGCGCATCTGCCAGGCCCTGTGGACCCAAGACGTCGCGCCCTTGCCGGGTCCGCTCTATGCCGCGGCGGCGATCCGCGCGCGTCCGAAGCCGGCGCAGCAGCCGTACCCGCCAATCTGGATTGGCGGCAATAGCGACGCGGCACTGCGCCGCGCCGTACGCCTCGGCACCGGCTGGCATCCCATCGATTTGAGCCCCGCGGCCATCGCCAGCAAGCGTGCCGTGCTGCAGCAACTGTGCGCCGCGGCCGGACGTGACGCGGGCGAGATCACGATCAGCCTGCGCGGGACGTTGCGTTTCGTTACCGAGGAGAAGCCGTCGCCTGCCTACCTCGCGGGCGCACCGCAGAAAATCCGCGCCGATGTCGCCGCATATGCCCGGGCGGGGGTGCAGTACATGGTGCTGACCCTGCGCGATGCCAGGACTGTTGACGAGATGACCACCCAACTTGAGCGCGTCGCCGGCGAGGTGATGCATGGCTGAGCGCCAGGCACCGGCGCGGCGGCGCGCGCGTTGGTGGCGCGAGCCGCTCGTGCATTTCGTGCTGCTGGGCGCGGTGGTGTTTTCCGTCAACCATTGGGTGGCGCCACCACGGCCGGGGAACCGAATTGTGGTCTCCGAAGCAATCCTGCGCGGCCTGCGCCAGGAGCATTTGCGTCAGAACGGTGCCCTGCCGACGGCTGAGGAAGAGGCGGCGCTCATTCAGCGGTTCGTGGACAATGAGATTTTATATCGTGAGGCGATGGCTCAGGGACTCGATCGCGGCGATATCATCGTACGGCGGCGTCTGGTGCAGAAGATGGAGTTCGTCCTTGAAGGCGAGGAGCCGGTGCCAGCGCCGAGCGACACCGAACTGCACGCCTATCTGCAGGGGCATGCCGAGCGCTACGCGGTGGCGCAGCGCGTCGCGCTGATGCACGTCTTTGTGAGTACCGACCAGCATGGACCGGATGCAGAGCGCATCGCCGCCGAGCTACGCTCGCAACTGGCCGCCGGAGCTGATCCGTCGACCCGCGGCGACCCCTTTCTGCGCGGCCGTGTTTTTCCTTTGCGTACCGAGCGGGAGTTGGCTGGCGTTTTTGGAGGGCCGTTCGCGGCGCAAGTGATGGCGCTGCCGGCGGGAGAGTGGTCCGGGCCGCTGCGCTCCAGCTACGGCCTGCATCTGGTGCGCGTCACCGACCGCAGCGCTGCTCGCCAACCGGCGCTGCAGGAGGTGCGTACTGCGGTGCTGCGGGACTGGGAGGAGGAACATCGCGCTGCCGCCAACGCGCAGGCGCTGGCGCGTCTGCGGCAACGCTACGAGGTCACCGTCGAAGGGGCCGAGGGCGGCTCGCGCGGCCTGTCTGCGCGAGCCGAGGCGCGGGTGTCGCCGTGAGACGCACCGTGCCCCTTTCAGAGTGTGCCGCGAACCCTCTAGCGAGCGTGGTACCGCGGTCGCCGGGGAATGAATTCCCCGGCTCAGTGGATCCAAGTCGGCTCAAGCCGACTGCAAACGCAGTGCTTGGAGTCCCCTTCAGGGGACTTTTCGGAGACTCAGCCGGGGAATTCATTCCCCGGCGTTGGTGCCATCCGTCGGCGGCAACCTGGTTCCCGAGAAAGTCGATAGTCTCTCTGGTGGTATTGTTACTGCTCGCTCCCCTTCATGGGGCGTGTGCGCACTCCTTCGAGCCGGCGCTTTTGGATCTCTCCGAGCGCGAGCCAGGGATCTTCGCGGTGCACTGGCGGTTGCCAGGTCCGGAGTCGGGATCGCTGGCACTCGGTGCCGGCGACCTGGTGCCACAGTTGCCGGCGCACTGCACCGTAGTTGCAACCGGCAACGCGAGTTGGCGCGCCGACTGTCACACACCGGGCCTGCGTGGTGCGACGCTGTCGGTGCGCGGGATCGAGGCAAGCCGCATCGATGTGATCGTGCGCATCAGCTGGCTGACTGGCGAGACGATCAGTGGCGCGCTCTACCCCGCGGCGCCGGAGTTCATCGTCCCCGGCGGCCCAGCAGTCTCCGACGCGACGGTCGCACACGTTGCCTGGAGCTACCTGGGGCTTGGTATCGAGCACATCTTGCTCGGATATGATCACCTGCTGTTCGTTCTCGGTCTGATGCTGCTGGTGGACAGTTGGCGCATGCTGCTGAAGACGATCAGTGCCTTTACCGTCGCGCACAGCGTGACGCTGGCGGCGGCAGTCCTCGGGCTGGTTCACGTGCCGCCCGCGCCGGTGGAAGCCCTCATCGCCATGAGCATCGTGTTGTTGGCACTCGAGCTGACGCGCCCGCTCGACACGCCGCCGACGTTGGCGCGCCGCTATCCGTGGTTGGTGGCATTCGTCTTCGGGTTGCTGCACGGGCTGGGGTTTGCCGGGGCGCTGTCGGAGGTCGGGATACCGCCCGATCGCATTGCCTTGGCGCTGTTGTGCTTCAATCTCGGCGTCGAGGCTGGGCAGTTGGCGTTCGTCCTGGCCATGCTTGCCCCTCTAGGGCTCGCGCGGCGCTGCGTGCAGCGCTGGCCGCAGGCGCGTCTGGTGCCGGCCTACACCATCGGCGCGCTGGCAATGGCGTGGACGTTCGAACGCGTGCAGCGCTTCTGGCTATAGGATCTGGAGCTGAAGTCGCCGGTTGCCGCGAAGGAACGCAAAGAAGACAAAGACGACCGCAAACCATGCCCAGCTGCCCGTTGAAAAAGCGTGAGATCACCCTGCGACAAGCATGTCCTGAGCGCAGTCGAAGGGCTCAGGTTGAGCGGAAGACGCCTCCGAAAACGGGGCGGGGAACCGCTCTTGCTGAGCCCGTCGCGGCATGGGGCGGGGTTTTCTTGCGCTCTCTGCGGCCAAGCTCGATGGTTGCGTCCTCAGTGGCGCTCATCGGTGTGCATCTGTGGTTGCTGTCCGTGATCCTGAGCGGCTGTGCCGGCGAGGGCGCGCCGCCACCGGCACCCGCGCCGACGCCAACGACGACCGCGACGGCCCTACCCCCGGCCACCGCGACGCCGACGGACTATGTCGAAGCGCGCCAGCCGTGCGCCGACCACAACCCCTTGCGCAACGTCTATTACGGTGACCTGCATGTACACACCACCTACTCGTTCGATGCACACGCGTTCGACGTCGACACCACGCCGGACCAGGCGTATCGCTTTGCCCAGGGCGACCCGGTAGCGCTACCGCCGCTCGACGCCAGCGGGCACGGCACGCAGACCTTACGCATCGCGCAGCCGCTCGACTTTGCCGCGGTGACGGATCATTCCGAGTACCTCGGTGAGGTGGAGATCTGCACCACGCCGGGCTCGGCAACCTACGACTCGGCGACCTGCCAAGCCTATCGTGGCGACGTGTACAGCGCCGTACGCCAATTCGGTATCAACCTGACCGGCAAGCCACCGCGCCGCTTTGCGGACATCTGCGGCTCCGACAATCAGCTCTGCTTGCAGCAAGCTGCCGCGGTGTGGCAACGCGAGCAGGCCGCGGCGGCGGCGGCCTACGATCGCAGCGCACAGTGCGGGTTTACCTCGTTCGTGGCCTACGAATACTCAGCGAGCACGGGCGCCAGCACGCTCCACCGCAACGTCATCTTTCGCAACGACCACGTGCCGCTGCCGATATCGCTCTTCGAGGCGTCGACACCGCAGCGCCTGTGGGCGCAGCTCAAGGCGTCCTGCCTGGATGGGGAGAGCGGTTGTGACGTGCTGGCCATTCCGCACAACTCGAACGAGAGCAACGGGAGAATGTTTTTCGTCGAATACCCGGGTGCGGCCAGTATCGATGACGAACGTGCCCAGGCCGCTTTCCGCGTGGCGATGGAACCGTTGGTGGAGATCTATCAGCACAAGGGTAACTCGGAATGCCTCAACGGCATCTCCGGAATCATCGGGGCGCCCGACGAGCTGTGCGAGTTCGAACGCCGCCGGCCGGCACCGTTCGCCGATTGCGGTGACGGCACAGGGTCGTTCGGCTCGACCGGGCAGGGATGCGTTTCACGTCTCGATTACGTCCGCGGCGCACTCTTGGCCGGCCTCAAGGAAGAGGAGCGCCTCGGCGTCAATCCGTACCGCCTCGGGATCATCGCCAGCACCGACACGCACAACGGCTCGCCCGGCGCGACGGAGGAGTCGACGTTCATCGGCCATCGCGGCACCGACGACGACACGCCGGCGAAGCAGCTCGGAACCGGCGTGCTGACCGACGGCGGCCTCATCTTCGGTCCCGGCGGGCTGACGGCCGTGTGGGCGGAAGAAAACTCGCGCCCGAGCATCTTCGACGCGCTGCGCCGCAAGGAGGTGTTCGCCACCAGCGGGACGCGCATCGCCGTGCGTTTCTTCGGCGGCTGGAACTATTCCGCCAGCCTGTGCGGCGATGTGAACCTCGTTGACAAGGGATACGCCGGCGGGGTGCCCATGGGTGGCGTGCTGACGCCCGCACCACCCGGTGCGACGGCGCCGACGTTCGTGATTTCCGCCTTGCGCGATCCTGGCAACAGCCTCCGACCCGGCACGCCGTTGCAGCGCTTGCAGATCGTCAAGGGATGGGTTGAGAACGGTGACCCGCACCAGCAGGTCTTCGACGTGGCCGGCGATGCAAGCAACGGCGCCACGGTGGATGAGGTCACCTGTGTGCCGCAAGGCCCCAGCGCCGATGCATTGTGCACGGTGTGGACCGACCCGGCGTTCGATCCCACGCAGCACGCGTTCTACTACGTGCGGGTCGTCGAGAATCCGACGTGTCGATGGAGCACGTATGTGTGCAACCGGCTGGCGGCGGCGGATCGGCCGGCGGCGTGTAGCGACCCGAAAACGCCCAAGTCGATTCAAGAGCGCGCCTGGACCTCGCCGATCTGGTACGCACCCGGTGCGTAGACCAGTCCCTCGTTCGGGTTGCTGGTCCTCGGTTCAGAAGATTCTGGCTTGACTCTACCTGGCTGCATCCTGAGAATTCGCTCATTCCACAGGAGGGCTCATGCGGAACGTCGATTGGTCGTTGCCTATCGTCCTGTGCATCACGGTGCTCGCCATGGCGACGCAGGCGCAGGCATTCTCGACGGGGATATCGAGCCTCTCGTTCGGCTCGAGCGGCTGCAACGCGTGCCACGGCGGCGGCCTCGCCCCCACCGTGACGCTCACGGGTCCAGCCACGGTCGCCGCGGGCTCGACGAATGTCTACACGTTGCAAATCTCCGTGGTCGGCGCGCAGAACAAGGGCGGCCTGAACGTTGCGGCCACCGATGGGACGCTCGCCGTCGGCGGCAGCGCTGCGGCCGGAACGCAGACGATCACGGGCAAGAATGGGCTCAAGGAGATCACCCATAGCGGCGCGAAGACGGCCTCGGGCGGTTTCGTGACCTTCTCGTTCCAGTGGACCGCACCAAGCGTGGGTGGCAGCGTGACCTTCACCGGGTGGGGCAACGCCGTAAACGGCAACTTCAACCCGTCGGGCGACATGGCGGCGATGGCGACGCTGGTGGTCACGGTGACCGGAGGTTCAAATACGCCGACGTCGACGCCGACACCGGTGTGCGAACCGACACCACTGCCCGACTGCCGTAAGCCGGTGGCTTCGGGGAAATCGACGTTTGTGGTGAAGGACAACGTCCTCGACAGCAAGGACACACTATCTTGGAACTGGACCAAAGGGGCCGAAACGTTGCTCACCGCCTTCGGCGATCCCGTCACCGGCTCGACCAGCTATCATCTCTGTGTCTATGACGAGTCCGCAGGTGCCCCGGCCGCCGTGATGGCCATGACGGCGCCGTCGGGCGGTACCTGCGCCGGCAAGCCGTGCTGGACGGCGAAGAAGACCGGCTTCCTCTACAAGGACAAGGGCCTGACGAACGACGGCCTGATGCAACTGCAGTTGACTGCGGGAGCGGCGGGCAAGGCCAAGATCGTCGTCACGGGAAAGGGCGAGCGCCTGCCTCTACCCCAGCCCGTTGGCGGCCGTCTGTTCGCCCAGGACACGGCGGTGAGTGTCCAGTTGGTGAACAGCGACGGGATGTGTTGGGAAGCGGACTTCAGCGCTCCTGCCAAGAAGAACGATCTCAAACAGTTCAACGACAAGAGCGACTGAGACCTGGCAGCGAGGTCTGACGAATCGGCGATACCGGCTGCACCGAGCGGCGCGGCTTCGCGCCTCGTCTGCGCGCACCCGGACTAGCCGGGGGCCGCCTCCGCAGCCTGCACTGCGCCGCGTGGTGCAAGCGAGCGTTTCAGTCCGAAGAACACGAGTGACACGCCGATCCACGCGAACAGCGAGTTCCACATGTCCGGGACCGCGTAGGTGCCGTAGAGGTCGTACAGGTATGCCGTGAACAGCGGCGCGCTGGCCGCCGCGACGTCGTAGGCGATCTTGTAGACCCCGAGGATGGTGCCGAGATGCGTGCGGCCGAAGTAGTGCACCGACAGGATCGGCATCGACGGCAGCAAGCCGCCGTAGCCCACACCGACGATGACCAGGCACGGCACGAGCAGTTCGCGGTGCTGCGGCACGAAGAGGAGCAGCGGATAGCCGCTGGCGATGAGGGCGAAGTGGAGGAGGACGACGGTGCGCTTGTCAAAGCGGTCGCACAGCCAGCCGAAGCTGACGCGCGAGCACGCGGAGACCAGAAAGAACAGGCTCTTGTAGTCCGCCGCCTGGATCGGCGGATAGCCGAGTTCCTTCAGCTGCACCAGGATGTGCTTGTTGTACGAGTAGCACGGCATGCCGCCGAGAAAGATGGCGGCACCGAAGATCCAGAAGGTCGGTAGGCGTAGGGCATCCCGCAGCGTAAAATCGATGGCCCGCGCTACGTGTGCTGCAGCGTCCGTCGCCGCCCCATGGGCGCGCAACCCCATCGAGGCGGGGCTATCGCGAATGATCGTCAGCACGACGAACATTGGTGGCCCAAAGGCCAGCAGGCTCATCCAGGCGAAGGCAGTGCGCCAGTTGTTCACCTCAATGAAGCGTGTGATCGCCGCAGGCGCGATCGCTGCGCCCAGCGCCGTCGCCGCCAGCACGATGCCGTTGACGAGCCCGACGCGTTCGTGAAACCAGCGCGACACAAGCACCTGATTCGGCAGGATCGTCACCGCCGACATGCCCAAGCCGAGCAGCGCCGAGACCGACAGGTACTGCACCGGTGTCTGCACCATCGCAAATAGGTACAGCGCCACGCTTTGCACGAGGATGCCGGCGCAGAACACGATGCGGATCGGATAGCGGTCGATGAGGATGCCGATGAGCGGGCTCATCAGGCCGACGACGGTGATGATCACCGAGGTCGGCGCAAAGACCACCGTGCGCGACCAGGTCGGGAAAGCGTCGATGATATATGGGTAGACGGTGGTGATCGCGAAAACGCCGAAGCCCAACCCGAACAGCTCGATTACGACGCACGCGGCCAGGACGTACCAGCCATAGAAGAGTTTCGGTCGCGGCATGCGGTCCCCCGGCTCTGGTTAGCCAGTGGGGTTCCTCCGGCGCAGGAGCATGGCGGTCGAGGCGGGGCGTGGCTGGTCCTTCGCGCAAGCCAATCCGATCTGCCGCATGATGTCGATGGCGTAGATGATCTGCGGGTAGAGCAGCGGCTTGCCGCTGGTCATGAGCGCCGCGGCCACCTGGCGCTCCGGATCGGCCCAGGAGACGATGTTGGTGAACCCCAGGTGCCCGAAGGCGTACTGCGTATCGGGTCCGTACAGGCTGATGGTCTTGGCGCCCAGCATGAAGCCCATGCTGTAGCGGAAGGGCAAGCCGAGGCTGAAGTCGATCTCCAAGTACGACTGTTCGGCGGTGGCGCGCCGGATGGCGCGGCGCTCGAAGATGCGCACCCCGTCCAGCTCGCCGCCGTTGAGCAACAGTTGGTAGAAGCGGCTCAACTCGTTGGCGGTCGCAACGATGTTGCCCGACGGGATGACGTGCGTCAGGAAGCGCGGGTCGTTCGAGAGCGTCACCAGGTCGCGAAAGCGCAGACCCAGTGCCCGATCG
Organism: Candidatus Margulisiibacteriota bacterium; assembly: GCA_035541735.1. GTDB lineage: Bacteria > Desulfobacterota > Binatia > HRBIN30 > HRBIN30 > DATKMS01. The sequence continues at coordinate 5,909 of DATKMS010000298.1, read as the reverse complement.
AGAATGGTCGACAGCGGCGGCAACGGCGGCGGCCCGGTGAAGTAGTTGTGGGCCACGCGCTTCACGTCGCGCCGTGCGACGCCGTAGTTCATCCAGCGGAACCCGAGCGGCCGGCAGATCTCTTCGTCGAGCACGGTGCGTATGTCCTTGCCGGTCACGCGGCGCACCACTTCGGCGAGAATGAAGCCGCCGGTCAGGGCGTGATAGGCCAACTGGCGGCCAGGCCGCGACGTCGGTTCGGCGTCACACATGATGCGCAGCACGCGCTGCGGATCGTCGAGGTTGTCGAGATCCATCAGTTCGGGCGCCAGATTGGGAATCCCGGCGCGGTGCGACAGCAGGTGGCGGATGGTGATCCACTGCTTCTTGCGCACGCCGAATTCAGGGATGTATTCGCAGACAGGATCCTCGATGTGCAGGACATGACGCTGGTCGAGCAGGTGGATCACCATCGCGGTAATGGCCTTCGATGCTGAGAAGATCGTGAACGGCGTGTCGATCGTGGCCAGCACCTTCTTCGCCTCCGCCGCATCGTCCGGCCCGTTGCCCGAGGCGTGCCCGATGGCACGATCGATCAACACCTGCCCGCGCCGGCGCACGCACAATTGGATGGCCGGATGAATGCCCGACTGGTACAGACGCTCCACGGCCCGCCACACCCGTGCCACCGCCGGTGGCGTCACCCCGACGTCGCGCGGAGGGACTTCGGCATCGCGGCGGATGGAAGTGATCGGATCCAACTCTTCCGGCACACGGCTCGTAGCAATCAGCGGCCAACGCACGTCGTTCTTCTATCCGGGCCACCACCGGGTGAGCAACACCCGGCGGGAGTTTGTCCGTTCGTTGGTCGGACACCAAAGTCGTCGCGCCGGGGACTCGGCCAGCCGGCCGCAACTGGCGTGACGAAGGTCCGGCCGCGCTCACATCCAACCAGACCGCCGCGCGTACACGACCCACAACGGGTCGGCCTGTGCCGGTGAGCGATCCACGATGATGGGCTCGCTCCAACCGCGGGCGAACTGGAAGTACGCGCCGATCAGGCGCAGCCGCTCGTGCGGCTCGATCGCCTGCCACACTGCAACCGCCTTCGTGGGAAACAGGCGATGCGAGGTCGCGATGATGTGGAGGCCGCCCGGTCTCAGCACGCGGCGGACGGATGCAAGCACGTCAACCGGGCACGTGAGATATTGAATCGACACGGCGTTGACGACGGCGTCGAACGCCTGGTCAGGGTAGGGCAGCTCCGGTGTTGCGTTGAGATCGTGGACGACGAAGTCGGTCAACCGCGGGTTGCGTTCCAACTCTTGCCGATTCATGCCGAGACCGGCGACGCGCTCGTACGGCACCTCTGCGGGCAGGTGCGAGACCCATGATGACATCAGGTCGAGGACGTGGCTGGCGGGCGGGAGCAGCTCACGGTACACCTGCGTGAGCGCGCCGATGGTCGCGTCGTCGATGTGCGTGACGAAGCGCGGCTCACGGTAGAACTCGGCATCCGGCGCTTCGTCCATGCGCCGGAAGAAGTCGGGCGGGAACAGATCGCCGGACATCGGGGCCACAGCAGTGCGTGGAGGGTGGTCACTTCGGCATGGATGACGGCGCGAGCGTCTGCATCCGGTCGATCGCATGCACCGGAGCGTCTGCGCCCTTCATCAGGTGGGCAATCGCCGCGTAGACCAGCTGCTGTTGTTGCACCATCGACTTTCCGGCAAAGCGTTCGGAGATGACACGGATCTGAAAGTGACCGGGGCTGCCAGCGGCGACCTCGACCTGGGCTCCCGGCAGGGCGTTTTCAATCGCGCCGCGCAGCGCCGCGCACAAGTCGACGGTTGGGTTCACTACGTTCAATGACATCGGGCACTCCCTTGCTGGAGATGGACGCGCAGAGCATACCGAAAGCCAGCGATGTTACCAATGCACCGGGCGTAGGGACTCGGCATGCCGTGTCCCCGACGCCGAACGAACGACCGCACCGGGATGTGCCCTTCGTTCAGTCCCGGAACAAGAAGCGCGACACCATGTCCGAGGCGGCCTCGACTACAGGCTCGATCTGGATGTCGCCTTCCTCGAGGACGAGTCGCGATGCGGTCCACTCGACGGCCGTGTACACCACGAAGGCAGCGGCGTCGAGATCGGTCACGCGCAGGTGACCCTCCGCGGCCAGGACGGCGAAGAGCTCCAGCATCGCAGCACGGATGCGGTGCTCGATGACTTTTACCGCGGCACGAAACCGCGGGTCTTTGAAGTAACGCTCCCACAGGATGCGCTGCAGCCCGGGATTGATCGTGCGCGTATGGAACAGCGCATCGATCAGCGCACGTACGCTGGCGCGTGCGTCGGCGTGCTGCCACGCCTCGGGCCGCAGGTTCTGCACGACGTAGTTGGCGATCTCGTTGACCGTCCCGTCGAGCAGCTCGAGGAGAATCGCACGCTTGTCGGCAAAATACAGATAGAATGTGCCGACGGCGATGTGCGCGCAGCGGGCGATCTCCGCGGTTGTCGTTTCCTCGTAGCCGCGCTCCTCAAAGCAGGTCACTGCCGCCTTCAAGATCTGCTCGCGCGTCCGCCGACTGCGGGCCTGCTGCGGGGTGCGCCGAGGGCTTGGGGTGTTGGCTTGCGGGGCGCGCTGCATGGCGGGCGATGCTACCACGGGGCCGCTGCGGCTGCACAGGAAAATGTGAAGCCGGCGTCACATTCTATTGACTCGAACCAGATCGCCGTTTACCGTAACGGGCATCACAATCCGTACGAGCCCGGGCCACCCCCGAGCAGAAGGAGCAGCGACCATGACTGTGGCAGCCGTTCTTCCCGATGCGAAGCGCAGCGCGCACACCGACGCGGAGTTGGAAACCATCTTGACTTCGTTCGACACCAATTACGCCTGGAACTACGGCAGCGTCAAAGCCGGCCTGCGCGACCTGTACGAGAAGGCCAAGCGTGAACAGTGGAACGGCACCCAACAGCTCCAGTGGACGACCCCGGTCGATCCGGAAGGACAGATCATTCCGCAGGCCTACAATCCGCTTGAAGACTATGGCCCGTACAAGCAGCTCGACACCAGGGGCGTGGCGCGCTTTCGCCACGCCATGATTTCCTGGCAACTGTCGCAGTTCATGCACGGCGAGCAGGGGGCGCTCATCGTGGCCTCGCAGCTGACGGGCGCCGTGCCGTGGATGGATGCCAAGTACTACGCTGCGACCCAGACCATGGACGAGGCGCGCCATGTGGAGGTGTTCAGCCGCTACCTGCGCGACAAGCTCGAATGGGAGTGGGCGATCAATCCCAACCTGAAGAAGCTGCTGGACATCATCATCTGCGATCAGCGCTGGGACTTCAAATACCTCGGCATGCAGATCCTCGTCGAAGGTCTGGCCATGGCCGCCTTCGCCAACATGTACCAACTGGCGCAGGAGCCGCTGGTGAAGGACCTGGTGCACTACGTGATGAAGGACGAGTCGCGCCACGTCGCCTTCGGCGTCATCTCGTTGAAGGACTACTACACCGACATGCCGGAGAACGAACGCCGTGACCGCGAAGATTTCGTCATCGAAGCGTGCGAGCTGATGCGCGACCGCCTGATTGCCGAAGAGGTCTCCGCGTACTTTGGCTTCGACACCGCCGAGGTGCGGCAGATCGTCCTCAGCTCGCCGGTGATGAAGATGTTCCGCCAGGCGCTGTTCGCGCGCGTGGTACCGAACATCAAGCGCCTCGGCCTCCTCACGCCACACGTACGCCAGGCCTTCGAGCGCTTGGAGATCATTCAGTTCGAGGACCTCGACCCGGAGGCTCAGGATCGGGAGATTGGGCTGAGCTAGACAGCTTGTTCATTCCTCCGCGACCGGAGGCGAACAAGAAGGTCCGTTGACTGCCGCTGGGCGCGCGACTACTCAACAGCGGTCGCGTCGGCCTTGTCGTACACGACACCAACTCACAACGGAGAAGAAGTGCATGGCGCTCTTGGCGGGGAAAGTCGCAATTGTGACCGGCGCCGGCCGCGGTCTCGGCCGGGAAGAGGCGCTCGCGTTGGCCGCACAAGGGGCGCGGGTGATCGTCAACGACATCGGGACTTCAGTATCAGGTGAAGGCAGGGATCAGTCGCCGGCGCAGCAGGTGGTCAACGAGATCAAAGCGGCCGGCGGCGACGCGCTCGCCAACTACGAGGACATTGCCAGCTGGGCGGGGGCCCGGCGCACCGTTGAGCAGGCGTACGACATGTACGGTGCGCTGGACATCCTGGTGAACAACGCGGGCGTGTTGCGCGACCGTATGAACTTCAACATGTCGGAAGAGGAGTTCGACCTGGTGCTGCATGTCCATTGCAAGGGCCACTTCGCCATGACCCATCACGCCTGCGTACGCTGGCGCGAGCGCGCCAAGCAGGCCGGCAGCGTGTACGGCCGTATCATCAATACCTCATCGGAGGCCGGCCTGATGGGATCGGCGGGCAACAGCAACTACGCCATGGCCAAGGCGGCGATCGCGGCGCTGACCATCAGCATCGCGCGCGAGATGGGTAAGTACGGCGTGACCGCGAACTTCATCGCGCCGCGCGCCCGCACGCGCATGACGGACACCATGCCGAATCACGACATGTTCGCCAAGCCGGAAAGCGGCTTCGACGTCTTCAACCCGGCCTGGCCGGCACAGCTCGTCGTCTTCCTCGCCAGCGAGGCGGCAGGCGACCTCAACGGGCAGGGTTTCGTTGTGTGGGGCGGCGAGGTGGCGTTGGTGCAGGGCTGGCACCAGGTACACCAGATCAGTAGCCCGGGCGCTGCATTCACTGCGCAGGACCTGATTGCGCGCAAGGATGAGCTGTTCGGTGAGCGGCCGCGTCAGCCGACCTATATGTAGGCCTGGTTCGCAGCCGACGTGACGCGCGGCGGCCTGCCGCCGCAGCGGCGGTGAGGCTGATAGCCGAGCGCCGGCTGCCTTGCTATGATCCGCAGGTGAACGGCGCACGCCACCCAACGGTCTCCATCGTCATCCCCTGCTACAACGAGGAGGCAAATCTCCACGCGGGGTGCCTCGCACGCGTTGCGGCGTACGCCCAGCAGGCTGGCGATATCATCGAAGTCCTCGTGGTCGACGATGGATCGGCCGACGGCAGCCGCGATCTCGTGACCGCCTTGGCGGCGACGCACCCCAAGCTGCGGTTGCTGGCGGAACCGCATCGTGGCAAGGCCGGCGCGGTGATTGCCGGCATCCTCGCCGCGCGCGCCACCTACGTCCTCTTCACGGACATGGACCAGGCGACGCCGATCGAAGAGCTCGACAAGTTGCGCCCGTACTTGCAACAAAACTACGATGTGGTGGTCGGCTCACGCAAGGGCCGGCGCGCGGGTGCCCCGCTGGTGCGGCGACTCATGGCGACCGGATTCATCATGCTCCGCCGCCTCGTCCTCGATCTCGGCGGGGTGACCGACACGCAGTGTGGCTTCAAGAGCTTGAAGAGCGATGTGGCCCGCGCCGTGTGCGGGCGGCTGCGCATCTTCCGTCCGGGCGTGCAACAGGCGAGCGGTGCGGCGGTAACCGCCGGCTTCGATGCCGAGTTGCTGTTCGTGGCGCGGCGGCTGGGTGCGCGGACCGTGGAGGTGCCGGTGACCTGGCACTATGTGGGGACGCGGCGCGTTCATCCGCTGCGCGAGTCGTGGCGCGGGTTGAAAAGCCTCTTGCTGATCCGCGCAGCGGCGGCGCGTGGCGACTACGATCGCGCCCCGAGCGTCGTGTCAGACACCGACGCGGCGGTGGCGGCGAGTGCGCTCCAGGCATCCGAGGACCGGTCGCGGGCGGCGGCGCCACCCACATAGGTGTCATCCGCGCCGCAACGCCGCGTCGATGAACGGACGCAGCGCTGCTGCTTCCGGGCTTTCCGGCCGCGCCGGGATGCGGCGCAGAAAGCCGACGTAGTC
>DATKMS010000297.1:0-7731 GCA_035541735.1 Candidatus Margulisiibacteriota bacterium | reverse complement strand
ACGGTTGCGGTGATCGACACGGCAACGCAGCGGCAGATTGATTCGATTTCCAACGCCGGCCAAGCCCCAGGGGGCATCGCCATTTCACCCGAGACTGGGCTCGCCTACGTCACCGACTTCACCGCCGGCGCCAACGACCCCGGAATCTTCGTCATCGACACCAAAACCAACAAGGTGATCAATTCACTCCCCTCACTCGGCGATGGCCCCACGGGCATCGCCCTGACCACGGCTCCGACCGGCTTGTGCGTCGGCGACGCGCACGGCGAAACCAAGGTCACGATTGATGAACTCGTGCTGTCGGTGAACTATCTCCTCAACGGCTGCCCAGGACGCTTCCCGTCGGTGTCCGTTCCGTTCCCTTAGAGACGCCGGGGCCAGCGGCCGGCAGTGTCGCGCCAGCGCGGCGCCCGGGGCGCCACCGCCTTTGCGTGGTGCCTGTGACCTGCTATGAAGACCGCCATTCTCAACGGAGGATGCGGAGATGGCGAGGATCTCATGGACATGTCTCATGCTCACCGTGCTCGCGGCCGGACTGGCGCAAGCAGAAGGGAAGAACCCGATGGTACTGATTTCGACGTCAATGGGCGACATCAAGGTCGAGTTGGATGCACAGAAGGCGCCGATGACGGTGCAGAACTTCCTCAGCTACGTGAACGACAAGTTCTACGATGGCACCATTTTCCACCGGGTGATCCCCGGCTTCATGATCCAAGGCGGCGGGATGGACAAGGACATGAAGGAGAAGGCAACGAAGCCGCCCATCAAGAACGAGGCCGGTAACGGCTTGAAGAATGCCGACGGCACGATTGCCATGGCGCGAACCAGCGTCGTCGACAGTGCCACCGCACAGTTCTTCATCAACGTGAAGGACAATGCGTTCCTCGATCACCGCGACGAGAGCCAAGCCGGTTTCGGCTACGCTGTCTTTGGCAAGGTCGTCGATGGGATGGACGTCGTGCGCAAGATCGAGAAGGTGCAGACGGGCAACAAGGGCATGCACCAGAACGTTCCGGTCGAACCGGTGATCATCAAATCGATCACCGTCATCAAGTGACGCGCGCCGCCGCTGTGGCGTGGCCTGCTGGCGGGTGCACCGCGTCCCTCATGAGCCCATGGCACATGCCGCGGTGATCTTCGATCTCGATGGCGTGCTGATTGACTCTGAAGCGTTACACTACAAGGCCTACTCGGAGGTCTTGGCGCGTTTCGGAATCAGCGTGTCGCTCGAAGAGTATGCGGTGCATTGGATCGCGGCGGGACAAGGACCGGAATACGCCGTCCGCACACACGGGTTACACATGCACCCCGACGAACTGCGGGCGCTGAAGCAGCCTGTCTACCACGACATCCTGCGTCGCGAAGTGGCGTTGATGCCTGGGACGGTGGCGGCGCTCACCCGCCTGCAGCCGCACTTTGCGCTCGCTCTGGCGACCAACTCGAACCGGCAAGACGTGTCGGTTGTTACCGAACGCTTCGACCTGCAGCGCTTCTTCACTGCAATGGTGACGCGCGAAGACTACCGCAACGCCAAGCCGCACCCGGACGCATTCTTGACAGCTGCGACGCGCTTGGGGATGACCCCAGCGGCCTGTCTCGTGGTGGAAGACGCCGAGCGTGGGGTGCTGGCAGCACATCGCGCCGGCACAGCCGTCGTTGCGATACCCAACCGCTTCACCTGCGACAGCGACCTCTCCCTGGCCACCGTCGTCTTGCCCAGCCTCGATGCGCTGAGTGTCGACCTCGTCACCCAGCTCGTGGCGGACCACCAGAAGCGCGTTCGACTCGGAAGCCCCCAGTAACCATCGAGAGCGCCAGAAGCACGCCGGCCACAGGTCCTAGAATGGGATGCGCAGCTTGCCGGTAGACCCAAAAACAGCGGGGGTTTCCTGTAGCAGGTCACTGACATCACGTCGTTCACGCAGGAGTTGCCGTCGCTGCGGAGCGACCGCGGTGACCGCCACCGCGGCACGATCGGCTTTTGGCACTACCTGCCCGGCCAACAGCGGGTTGTTCAACGTGACGCTCTCTGCCGCGCCGGCGCCGACGAAATCCATCCCCTGGATGTACTGGCGAAACAGGCTGTCGGACAGGCGGCGCGGTGCGCTCGGCAACTGGTTGCGCGTCACAGTCGTGACTTCTTGCGCAGTCACGAATACACCTCGACCACTGCGGTCGAAGGCACTCGTCACTTCGACCGAACCACTGAGACCGGTCACCTCAGTACGGTCATCGGCCGGGTCATAGCTCACCACGAACTCTGTCCCGCGCACACCGGCGACCGCGGTGGCGGTCTTGATTTCGTACACCGCGCCGGCCCGCTGATAGTACTCACTGACCAGCGCACTCACCTTGCCTTGCAGCAACCCCAACACCGAGCGCGCCTTGCCTTGGTCGGGATCAAACAGTTGCTCGTTGACCACGACGCGGGAGTCGTCACTGAGGGTGAGGACGGTGTCATCCTGGAAGACGATACGCAGCCGGCCCGGCCGCCCGGTGTTGATCTCGTCGCCGCGCCGAACCGCAAGCCCCGGAGTCACGGTGAGCCACACGTCACCGCGGCCGATCCGGGCGCTGCCGTCGACTGCAGCGACGGTGCCCACTTCCTGGGCCAGCAGCGCACCCCTCGTCGACAACAGCGCCATGACGAGCACCAGCGTTCCACCGCGCAACCGTCGGCGCACACGCTGGCAGCAGTTGGCGAAGGCTGGTCGATCGAAATCCATCGTCGTACCCCCTGTTGGAACTCGCAGCTGATTGTACACGGACTGCCAGTCAGCTCCTAGTGGAATCGCGCTTCCAGCGCTAGCGAACCCACGTTGCGCGTGTACTCGTACAAGGACTGGTTGGAGTTGTTGAAATCGCCGAAATACCCCGCCGTGACTGCGAGGTATTCGTTGATCGGTTTGGAGAGCGCAAACAGGACGAGGTTCTCGTTGTCGTTGCGCACCGGCACCCCTGGGGCAGTTGCGCTCTGCGACGCGTAGTCCTCCCACCGATAGCTGTACTCCAGCTCCGCGGTGATGCCCAGCGGGAACGACCAGCCGCCGCCGGTATCAATCTCGTACCCATTGTAGGCAAACACGTCGCCGTCTGATTGGGTCGGCGACTCGTTGTCGTAGCGGAATCCCAAGGCGACATACCGTTCCGGCAGACCGAACGAGTAGAGCTGGCGAAACCCCGCCTCGTAGTTGTTGGCGTCGCGCAACTGGTACGCCAACTTCTTGAAGTCGCGATACCGGTAGCGGAAGAACACGTCGGTGCGCAGGTTGTCACCCTCGTTGATGGCCACCCATGGAAGCGCGGTGGCCTCCTGGAGGAAACTCTGTTCGTCGCTGACGAAGTAATAGTCGTACCGTGCCAGCAAGCCGAACTGGAAGATATCGGCATTGATCACCCCCTGTATCGTCGGCCGGTGATCCTGCAAGTTGAAGTCGGTCAGCTCAAACTGCAGACTCTGGTAGAACTCGTAGCCGACCGACAACTCGGCAGTTTGCGTCCGCCACGGGATGTAGACGCCACCGACAGTGATGACCCCGCGCCCGTCGTTCTGGTGGCTGATGTTCACCGCGTTCAGAGCCAGGGAGTTGAGGGTGCTATCCGACGGCCCGAGAATGACGTTGCTGTCGTACTGCAGGCCGAAGAGGCCGTAGACTTCCCAGTTCGCGTACTGACCGCTGCGGATCTTCTCCAGGAACGACGCGGCCTCTCGGCCCATATCCGACTCGGGATCGTACGCACGGACGTATTCAAAGTCGCCCTCCGCATCCGACCACTTACCGTCCTGGAAGTCAGCAACGCCCCGGTAGTAGCGGGCCGGCAGGCGCAACGACGTATCCCTGTCCTCTGCGCGCCGCAAGTTTTGGCGTGCCGCCGATGAATTGCCGACGCGCAGCTGTGCGATGCCGAGGAACATCGAGGCCCGGGCATCCAGCGTCGGCACCTTCTGCGCCTCCTGGAGCCAGGGAATGGCTTGCTCGTAGTCGCCCGCCTGCACCATCACGACGCCGAGTTCGAGCGGCGCCTGCTTCACCGCGTGCGACTCGGCAACGGTGCGCAGATCGTCGATCGCGCCGCGGTCGTCATTGAGGCGGGCGCGCGTGACGCCGCGATAGTAGCGCGCGTACATGTCCGATGGGTCTGCCGCAACCGCCCGGTCGAACAGCGCCAGCGCCTCCTGCATATGTGCGGCGTGAAATTGGACGAGCCCCTGCGAGTACAACCGCTTCGACTCGTCCGAGGCCATGGCTGTGCCGCTCGTGACGGCCGTGGCCAAGGTGAGAGCGAGAGCAAAGAACCGCCGCACGAGGCACCGCGATGCAGGATGGGCGGCTGCCGGTCAGGCGCGGCGCGTCGGCGTCGGCGACCGCGTTGGCGTACGGCTGGGCCGGGGCGGCAGCGGCGTCGGTGTCGGCGGAACTGCCGGGTAGTGATATCCAAGGTCAATTGGCGGCGAATCCGCCGACCCATCCGTCTGTGTCGTGCGCTGGCCGAGCGCCGCGGCAACCTCCGCGTCGATGTTTGGATCCCCGGCGTCGGCGGCAGGACTCTGCGATCCGGATAAGCCTCTGGCCAGGTGAAAATCTTCAAGTGTCGGGGCGATGAACAGCGGGTTGGCGATATTGCCGATGACGTCGTCGACGCCCTGCGGCGTGTCGGTGCCATAGCCATCAGTATTGAGGTTGTAGTCGGCGTCGTAGCCGCTCGTTGAAGGATCCGCCGTGAGGCCAACCGGCGTGTTGAGGTTCACGATGTTGTTGCGCAGCATGATGGCGTTTGACGGCTGGGCGGCGTCGCCGACGCTGATGCCCGCCGCCTGGTTTCGGTAGAGCGTGTTGTTGATCACCCGCACGTCGGAGCTGCCGCGCACCAGAATGCCGCTCCCGGAGTTGCCAAAGACGAGATTGTTGAGGGCCAGGACGCTGCTCGAACCGTCAAGCTCCACGCCGTCACCACGCGAAGAGGTGATCAGGCAGTTCTGCACGGCGACGTTGGTGCTCTGCTCAACCAGAACGCCGGCGCCGGACCCGCCGCGCACGGAGAAGCCGTCGATGGTCACGTTGCTCACTCCCGAGAGTTCGATGCCGGGCACATTCCCCCGCACGCTGATGGTCACCGCTGCGGCGGGGCTCTCACTGTGCGACCCGTTGACGTCGGCAATCAAGGTAATCGGCCCGCGCAGATCGCCGGCCCCGAGAGCGATGGGAGCGTAAACGCCAGGCTCGACGAAAAGCGTGGATCCGGCCCGCGCCGATCGTGCGATGTCGCTGATGCTGGCACCCGGATGGACAACAAGCACATCCCCCGCCGGCGTGCCGGTTGGCGAGGGCGTCGGCAGGCTCGCTTGCACGCTGAACGCGTAGCTGAAGTCGAGCGTCCGCGGTGTGGTTGCGAGGTTGCGCGCACCGATGTGCGCCGTAACGTCACCAAGCGGAAGCGCCTGTGCTTGACGGACCACCTTGAAGCCAGCGACGTGAAGCGCCCCGCCGCTGCTGCATTTCGTGTTGGTGGCATCGTCGCACGCCGTCAACGTCAGTGTTGCGCTGGAGGCCTGCGCGATGTCGCAGCTCACCGACTGGGAGTCGATGCCACTCGCCGCGTCCGCCACCGTGAAGGTGGCGGTAACGGGATTCACGGCGTTGCCACCGACGTCGGGATTGAGATTGAAGACGAACGGCACCGCGAACACCGGAATGTCGCCAGCATTGGTCTCCGTGCCCCCGGCGATGTTGACTCGTTGCGGATCACTCAGGAAACTTGCCGGCGCGATGCGGGTGGGATCGCACGCCTGACCGCTACCTGCCGGATCGGTCGGACACGCCGCCACCTCATTGGCAATGGGCGCGAAGTTCACGGCGAACCCGGCGAGCGCAACCGTCGCACCGCCAGTCGGAAGTTGGTCCAAAACCAGAAAGCGGCGACCGGTAGCCGGGTCGATTGGCAGGCTCGTCGGGTCGACGGCCAAACAGCAGTGCAGCCCGGCATCCGAATCGAAGGAAATGCGGACGGTCTTGACCGCCCCGGGGAGATCAACGCCGAAGCTCCCGCGCGTTACTGATGTCGTTTCCCCGCTGGCCGCAGCGCTGGCGCCGCTGGCCACGCCGCGCTGCTCCCAGACCGGACGGAAGTTGAGGCTGCCGCCACCGCTGCCGCTCGACGAACCGCCGCACCCCAGAGCACCGAGCACACCTGCGATCACCACAAATTTGGTGACTGATCTACACTGCACGCAAAACCACCGTGTGTGAGCTGACATATCGTCTTGCACCGGGTTTGTCCAATGGCAACTTGCGAGCGCCCGCTGGGTAGAACACCTGCGTAATCCAGGCTAAAGTCCGCGCGATGGATCGGCGACTCGAGGTAGCCATCGCCGCCGCGCAGGCGGGCGGTGAGGTTGCACTGCGCTACTTCCGCACCGGAGTGACGGTCGAGTACAAGGGCGATCGCTCGCCGGTGACGCAGGCAGATCGCGACTGCGAGCAGCGCATCGCCGAGGTGCTGCTCGACGCGTTCCCCGACTACGGTGTGGTCGGCGAGGAGTTCGGTGAACGCCCCGGCGCCCGCGCCCGTTGGATCATTGATCCCATCGATGGCACCAAAAATTTCATCCGCGGCATCCCGTACTTCGCGACCTTGATCGGCTTGGAGGAGGATGGCGAGGTCACTGCCGGCGTCATCTACGCACCGGCAGTCGACGATCTCCTGTACGCACAGAGGGGACACGGCGCGTTCGATCGCGGCGGCCGCTTGCACGTCTCACACATCACGCCACTGCGCCAGGGTCTGCTGGTCTTCGGTGGCATCGACATCTTTCGCCAGGCAGGCCACTGGGACGCCTTCGAGCGTCTGGTTCGAGCTTCCGGCCGGCAGCGTGGCTTCGGCGACTACTTCGGCCACACGTTCGTGGCCCGCGGTCAGGCCGAAGCGATGGTCGAGATGGATCTGAAACCGTGGGACCTGGCGCCGATCAAAATCATCATCGAAGAGGCGGGCGGCCGCTTTACAGACTTCACCGGCGCAGCCACCATCTACGGCGGCACGGCAATCGCCTCCAACGGCGCCGTGCATGACGAGATCCTGCAACTGATCGGCAGCGCGTAGGCCGCCCCATGCGCCAGCGCCAACCACCCGAAGGTCAAGCGTCGCTCTTCGACGCACCGACAGCGCGCAAGAGCAGCCCGACGCCGTCCAAGACGCGTTCCGAATCGGCGCGCAAGTGGCGCATGCCTGAGCTGGAAGGATTGACGGTCGCCGAGATCCGCCTGCGGTGGACCAAGCGACTCACGCCGGCGCAGGTGGCGCGTGTCGAGGCGGAACTCAGTGCGCTTCCGAAGGCGCTGTCCAAGCTCGGCTTTGGGACGGTCCAGGTCGAGCGCGCCTTCGTACGCCGGCGGCGGAGTGAGAAAGTGAGAGCGTGAGAGCGTGGGAGAGTGAAGGTGTGGGAGTACAAGGCTGGACGGAGGGTTATCGGCGCTCACGCCCTGAAACGCCTTCACGCTTCCACGCTTCCCACGCTCTCACGCACACTGCGCCGCGCCTTCCTCTGGGCCACGGTGTGCGTCACATTTGCCGGTGGCTGCGAAAACGACTTGCGTGTCCCCTACATTCCGCCGACGCTGGCGAACTGGCCGCAGCCGTACCGCGGCGTGGCCGGGCTGAAGGTACACGTCTTCAACACGGGGTACCTGCGCGTGCCCGAAGCGCTGGTGCTGCGCGGCGGCAGCCTGACGC
>DATKMS010000296.1:0-8150 GCA_035541735.1 Candidatus Margulisiibacteriota bacterium | reverse complement strand
TACTCTTCGCCGCCGCCGCTGTAGAACTTGCTGAAGAACTCGTAGTACTCCAAGCGGACGCTCTGGATGGCCACAATGAGTCCCTCCAGCGCGATGATCACGACGTTGCCCGCAATGATGACCAACGCGGCGCCGATCGTTCCGGTAGCGCCGTCGGAGCGCGCCACCGCGTCGGCCACGCTGAAGGTGGCGAGGAACAGGCCCGCATGGCTGAGCGCGAAGGCCGCGAGTCGAATGAAGGTCGCCGTATTGGAGATGCCACTGACCACGGTGTCGAGGACTTCGACCAGGGACTCCACGACAAGGGCGACACAGTCGCTGGCACTCGGCCAGCGGCGCTCGCGTGCGGCTGTGAGCAAGGTGCGCACTGGCTCTTTGAGAAGAATGAGCCCGATCGGGATGCTGAGCCAGAGGATCGCCGTTCCCGCGGTCACGGTGCCGGGTCCCCCCGTCAGTTGGCGGATGAACAAGCCCACGGCGGTCCAGTAGGCCAGTGCCGCGAGTATGCCGTTGCGCTCCCATAACAACGAAAGGTCGTGCCGGCGCACGACGTTCACGAGGTTCAGAATCAAGCCGATGCTCAAGAACCCGATCCCGAACGCGATCGCAGTCTGCACCAGCCTGCCCACGTCCTCCATGGGGCGCAGCCACAGCGCCGGCAACCAGCGTTCGGAGCCGAAGACGGTGCCGTAGAGGCAGCCGAAGAGCGTGGCGAAGACGCCGCATTCCATGAGAATGACCGCGTAGTCGCGGTAACGGAACATGCGGCGGTAGATGAAATAGCCGATGCCGAAGAGGACGAGCCCTTGGCCGACGTCACCGAACATGAAGCCGAACATGGTCAGAAAGGCGACGGCGATGATCGCCGTCGGCTCAACCTCGCCGTAGCGCGGCAACCCATAGCCTCGCAGCAGCCGTTCGAACGGGCGAATAAGGACGGGGTTGTGGAGCAGTATGGGGACGGGAATGCGCCCGCCGCGTACCGCTTCCATCGTCGCCGGGTCGGCCCAGCGAATCACACAACGGTTGCCGTTCGCTTGGCGAATAGCGCGTTCCAGCGTCGCCGCCAGCACGGCCGGCAGCCAACCGGCAATCAGCGCAATGCGGTCGGAATGCGCCATGTGACGTTGTGCCTCCACCAACAGACGGTCGCGCTCGACCAACCGCCGGAGCGCGCGCGCTTCATCCCCGATCTGCTGCGCAAGCGCTTGCCGCTCAGCGTCGATAGCCGCGCGGGCCTCCTGGTTCGTCTTCAGCTGGGCCTGTAGCTCTGCGGTGACCGTTTCCGGGGTTCCGGAGAGGTGCGCGGGTAATGCCACCGCTTCGAGCTGTGCGCTGCGCACGGCGCGTTCCAACGTCTCGCGCTGCTGACGCAGGCACAGGGCGGTAACCAGGATGCGGCCGTCGGCTCCCGCCCGGCCCGTCGGCACGATGACGTGTGGGATGCGTGCCAGGCTCTCGTGCAAACGCAGCAGATTGCGTTCGGGCAGCAGGCCAGAGGTGAGGTAGATGTAACGCAGGCGACGCAACTCGTCGAGCGGCATGCCCAGTGGAGCGAGGGCGCGCACGTTGCGCAGCAAGTTCTCGATCTGTACGGCCTGGTCGGCGGCGACGCGCTGGCGCTGGCGCAGCGCTTGCGCGTCGCGTGCCAGGGCGTCGACGCGCGCTTCCACCGCTTGGAGGTCGAGTGCGGGCGAAACGTCGGGAAGATCACCGACCTCGGGCGGCGCAAGGTCGAGATAGCGCATCAACTCGTCCAACATTTTCGCTAGCGTCTCGAGCCGCCCGACTTGCTCGCCGATGTCGTAGGGGCGGATCGGTGCGAGGGGCTCGATGGCACTGCGCACGTCGAGGAGATGCAAGACGCCGACGCGTGCGATGGCGCGCGTGGTGGCCTCTAGTTCACTCGCCAGGACGACGACGGTGAGGTGGCGCATGGGTTCGGGGCTCAACACGGTGCACGCTCCTCTTTACTGTCGCACCGTGGCGAGATGTTCGAGGATCTGGGCCGGCGGGACGGCGATGGCTTTTGCCGCCAGCAAAATGCGCAGGTCGCGGATCTCGATCTCTTGCGCCAGCAAGAAGCCCAGCGGGACCCCGATGTGGAACGGATAGCCTGCCAGCGTTCGTTGGACCTCGCCGGCCAAGAGGCGCCAGAGCGCTACGGCGGCGGCATCGAAGCCGCGGGCGGATGCGTCGTTCAGCAAACCGGCGTACGGCGTGCGCGTCAGCGCCGCAGGCCATGCCGCACCATGATCCTCGGCGAGGAAGCGGCGGATGTCCGGCGTGATCCAGCAGCCCTGGCGCAGCGTGTAGTTCAGGATCTCCTCGGGAGACAGCTGGAGGGCGTGGTAGCGACTGATCCAGGCCAGATTGAGAATATCGAAGAGGATGCCCAATAGGCGCTGGGCGCGGTGGCGGTCCGTGGGGCGCAGGGTCGCGGCGTTTGCCCACAGCCGCTCGTAGTAGTCGATCTCCAGAGCGACCTCGAGTGCGAAGGGCCCGGCGGTGTCAACGCGGTGCAATGCGGCGCGCATCGCGGTAGCATAGGGCGTGTCGCCCAAACGCTCGACCAAGTCGCGCAGATCGGCGGCCGCGGCGAGCTCGGCTGGTGCCACAGTGCTGACACCGGGCCATGCCACGAGAAAGGCTAGGAGGTCTTGCCGCGGCAGCCGCCGGGCGATGCCACGGATGATGACCTTGAGGCTGCGGACTTCGTGGTGCAGCAAGTACTGTCGGACGAAGGCCCGCTCCGGGTCATGTAAGACATTCACAACGGTTCGCCCGACCTCGCCGAGTCGATTCAGGAAGCCATGATCGGACGTCGCCAGGGCATCCACCGTCCCGCCGTACGGCGTGTGAGCGAGGGCATCGAGTGCCGCGGCGGTCGAGGGGTAGGTACACAACGACTCCAAACCACTGCGGCCCAGCAAGGTGCTGAGCAGACCGCGCACACGTGCGTTGGCGAGGGCATAGCGCCGCAGGTCACCGGCCATCGCTCGCCCCCGGCGCTGGCGGCGCGACAACCGTGTTGACGATGGCCTCCACGGCGTGTTCCACCCGGCCTGCCGCGCGTGCTTGCATTGCCGCGGCGGTGGCCTCGGCCGTCGCCAGAATGCGAGACACTTGTTGCTGAGCGGCGGTGACCAGGCGCTCCTCGACAGCGGCGGCCTCGTCTTCCCGTGCGTCGCGTGCGGCCCGCACCAGCTCTTGCGCCTCCGCCTCGGCCTGGCGGACGATCTCCGCTGCCTGCGCGCGCGCGGCCTCGAATTGGCGGTGTGCCTCCGCCTCGGCCTCCAGAATCACTCGTAGGTCTTCCAGCACGGGCTGCTCCCGACGCACATGATGTGTTGCAAGGACCATGCGTGCCAAGGAGGTTTCTGGCTTCGGCACAAGTTGAGAGCGGGAGCCGGGGTATTTCCCACGGCTCGCAATCCATTTCGAAGGGTTCGCAATCCTCGGAATGGCGTTGCGGCATTCAGCGCTGGACGGCATGTCGGCGGTTGGCTGAGAGGTTGCATGGGGGATTGTCGATGAAAAACGTGCTCTGCCTGGCGCTGCTGCTGA
This sequence comes from Candidatus Margulisiibacteriota bacterium, assembly GCA_035541735.1. Lineage (GTDB taxonomy): Bacteria > Desulfobacterota > Binatia > HRBIN30 > HRBIN30 > DATKMS01. The sequence goes on along the minus strand of DATKMS010000296.1, from coordinate 4,583 downwards.
CGGTCCTTGTTGCGCTTGCTTCCGGCCGCTGTGTAGCCGGTGGAACCGAGAGCACAGGTACGCCGGATGGCCGCCGGCTGTACCGTGAGTACTGCTCATCCTGCCACGGCATCAGCGGCAAGGGCAACGGGGAGGATGCGGCGCTGTTCGCGGCGCCACCACGCAACCTGCGCGAAGGATTTCTCACAAAGTACAGCACCGACGAGCTGGTTCGCCGCGTGCGTGAGGGGCGTCCGCTCGAACTGGCGCTCGATTTGCCGGCCTTGCGTGTACGTGCGCTCGAGGTCGAGGAGTTGGCTGCCTACATGAGACGGCTGCCGGGGATCGATTGGGAACGCGCCGCCGCCGGAGAGGATCAGTACGCGGAGCGCTGCGCGGCGTGTCACGGGCCGGGCGGCCGGCCCGGCCCGACGCTGCCGGCAGGTGTGCGGCGGCCGCGCGACCTCTCGGATCCCAAGTACCAGAGCAGCGTCAGTGATGCGGAGCTCACCCGCGCAGTGCAGCATGGGCGCGAGGGCATGCCGGCGCTGACGCCACGGGTGTCGGACGCCGAGGCACGCGAGCTGACCGTTTACGTGCGCCTGTTTTCACCGGGATTCGAGCTGTACGCGAGCTACTGTGCGGCGTGCCATGGTGACGACGGCCGCGGCAACGGCAACCTGGCAGAGGAAATCCGGCGGCCGGCAGTGGTGTTCGACCGCGAGTACTTCCAGCACATGGATCCGGAAAAGCTCCGTGCCAACGTGTGGCACATGGTACGCGACGAGAAGCCGATGATGCCGCACTTTCGCGTCTTGCTCACCGAGGCGCAGGCGCGGGCCATCGTCGAGTACCTGCAGCGCACCGATTGACCCTTGGCTAGGAACTTGTCGGAGTAAGAAATGGAAAGCCGGAAACATGAAACCGAAAACCGGTCAATGCCCCGCTGGATTGGCCCGTTTCCAGCTGCCTGTTTCCGGTTTCCTGTTTTTCATTTCTCCGGGGTCTTCGTTAAGGGGCCAGACCGGATCACGTGGTCGCGCGCCGGCTGCCGGGAGGGAGGTGCCTGGCTGTAGTCGCTGAAGGCACGGTCGCGCTGGCTGATCGCCGCCCCGACACCTTGCGTCGCGGCGGTCTCGACGAAGCGCAGGGCGTCGGGGGTGTTGCGCATGAAACCGTCGAGCACCGGCCCGAGCAACTGGGTGCTGTGCAGGCCCATGTTGTCGTAGGCCTGGTTGACGATCAACTTCATGGCGGCGAGCTGCGACAGCGGTAGTTGTGCCAAGCGGTCGGCCACGCCACGAACCTCGGCCTCCAGCTGCTCGAACGGCACGGCCTTGTTGATGAGCTCGATCTCGGCGGCCTGCTTGCCGCTGAGCGGCTCGCCGGTGAGCGCATGCCACTTGGCGCGCGTCAGGCCGAGGCGGTAGAGCCACATCCCGGTGAGGTAACAGCCCCAGACGCGTGAGTAGGGTGTGCCGATCTGCGCGTCTTCCGATGCGATGACGAGGTCGGCGCACAGCGCCATATCCGAGCCGCCGCCAACGCACCAGCCGTGCACCTGGGCGATGACCGGCTTCGGGCTGCGCCACATGCTCATGAACTTGGGCACCGGGCCCGTGAACGCGCTGGTCGTAAGGATGAAGTCCTTGCCCGGGTCCCAGCGGCCGTCCGTTTCCATCAAGTCCTTGTAGTGGCCGAAGTCGTCCGAGAAATCGAACCCGGCGCAGAACGAACGGCCAGCCCCACGCAGGATGATCACCCGCACTGCGGAGTCGTGATTCGCCGCGACCACCGCGTGTTCCAGCTCGTCGGGCATCGGCGGCACAATGGTGTTCAGCCGCTCCGGCCGGTTCAAGGTGATGGTGGCGACTGCTCCATCTCGCTCGTACAGGATTGTTTCGTAGGTCATCGGTACACCTCCGTCGGCTTGAGTCCGACCGTCGTCGCATTCGACGCGTCGCACTTAGCGGATACCATCCGCGTGCCGTAAACCGCAACGACGGGGAAGCAGTCCATGAGCAGCGGGCCGGCTGGCAGCGCCCAGCGGAGCTAGGCCTCTGTGCCGCTTCAAATTTTTCTTGCATTTTTTGCAAAAATATCTTACGTCGCTTGCACAAGATCTCCCGGTTGTTTCAGAGCATGGATCGTGTCGCGCCACTCGAACCTGCCGCCCGCAAAGGCATCAAGGATGTCTTTTACGAAACCCGCGTCCAGATGGGCCGCGGGTTCAGCGTGCGCCGCTTCGCCGAAGAAGTATTGGGCGGCTCGGTCGAACCGATCACGCTCAACTGCATCGAGAAGGGCACCCGCTTTCCCACCGAAGCGCTAGTGCGCCGTCTCGCTGCCGTCCGCAAGGAGGACCCGCAGGGTCTGCTTGCCCTGCTCTGGCGCGACCGCATGCAGTACGCCTTCGGGCGCGAGCTGCGCCGTGTGCTGCAAGCCCCGCGCGGCTTGAGTGGCATCGAAGACGCCGATCTCGCCGTGCTGGTGAGCCACGCGATTGCCGCACTGCCGCCCGACGACGAATGGATGTCGCTGGCGGCCTGGCGCAAATCGGTGCGCGACGTCCCGCGCCGCCCCGGCCAGACGACCGCCGCGTCGCGCACCCAGCTCGTGCAGGTGGAGAAGCTGCTCAGGGAACGGAAACTGATCGAGGTCCGCTCCGGGCGTGTCCGTTGCGCGCGTGCTCACTTCGTCGCCGCGAGCGATGACGAACGCTGGTCGCTGGCCATCGAGTTCTTCTCGCTGTTCGCGAAGGGGTTGCTGGACAAGCTGGCGCTTCCCGACGTGACCACCGGCACCTACCTGCGCAACCATTACCTCCACGTCACTCCTCAACAGTTGCCGGAATTCCAGAAAGAGCTTCACGCAGCGGTCAGCGCCCTGGTCGACAAATTTGCCGCCGAAGCGAAGCTCGAAAATCCGTTCCTCAACATTTTGATCACATCGACGGTGCCATGAGGGGGGAAGTGAGCATGCGCCAATTGGGGGGTCTTGTTTTCGCGATCCTGTTCCTGCTGCCGGCTCTCGACGGATGCGCAGACGGCGGCCGGGCGTGGTCGGGCCAGCCATCCCGGTCCTCGGACAACCCGTCGGAATCGCGATCACCGGGGCGTTCGCGTACGTGACCGCCGGGCTTTCTGACTCCGTCGTCGCGATCAGCACCCTCTCGAATACTGTCGCGGCGTACATAGGCGTCGGCCCGCATCCCGGCGCTCACCAGCACGCTTGTTGCCACCACCTCTTCCGGACACAATTGCGCCGGCCCGATCACCGACGGCAGCCACAACCTCGACGACGGCACGAGCTGCGGCTTCAGCTCGGCGAATGCGTCGCTGAGCAACACCGACCCGCAGCTCGATCCGGCGGGCCTCCAAAACAACGGCGGGCCGACGCAGACCGTCGCGCTGGAAGTCGGCAGCCCGGCCATCAACGCCGGCGATGACGCCATCTGCGCCGCCGCACCTGTGAATCAGCTCGATCAGCGTGGACTCACACGGCCCGGCACGGATCACACCCACTGTTCCATCGGCGCCTACGAGTTCGGCGGCGTGCCGAGGGAACAGCCGACGCTCCGGTTCGAATAGGTTCTAGAACCATGGATTCCTGAAGTGACGCCCAACGGCTCGGCGATAAGCTGCGGGCGCCGAAGGCGACCGTCAGCTTCATCGCCTTGTTGGGCAGCGAGCTCATATCTTCGCCGAAACCAGCTGCCACGCTTCCAACGGGGTCACGTCAGCTGGCTGGCCTGCATAGTATCGGGATGCGGCGAGCTGTGGCGTGAGCCGCTCGATCTTTGTGAAGCCCAGCTCTGCGAGGTGCTCTTCCAGCTCGCTCGGATCGAAGTAGGTCAGCCAAGGCTCGCCCCTGGCAGCGCTACCTCCAGCCGCGGCCTCCGAAAACGCCCGCTCCGGCGGTGCTAGAAGATCGTTCCTAACGATGAAGTCGAGTACCACCTCGGAGCCCTGAGGTCGACCGGCAATGAGCCGCAGCGTGGCGTCGCACGCAGCGCGGTCGATGTACTGGGTCACGCCGAGCCACGAAAAGTACGTTGGCTGATCGAGCTTCACCCCCGAATCTTCGAGCCGCACCGCAAGGCTCTCGGTGCCGAAATCGACCCCCACGTAAATGACGGATGGTGTTTCGAGGCCGAGTTCTTCTATGCGAGCGAGCTTCCAGCGCTGTGAATCAGGGTGGTCGACCTCGACGAGTCTGACCTCCTTGGCGAGCGCGGGCCTCCGCAGCGCGAGTGAGTCGAGTCCCGCCCCCAGCAGGATGAACTGACGGACCCCTCGCTCGAGAGCGTGCTGAAGCTGGTCCTCGGCGAAGCGATGCCGGAGCGCGAAATAAGCGCAAACCCGGGCCGCGCTCGGTGTGTTCCACTGCCGAAGGCCTTCGATCAACTGGTTCCGATCGTGGATACCGATCAGTCGTTGAGCGAAATCATCCGCGTGGATATAGGCGCTCTCGTGCATGTGGAGATGAGCTGCCCTGGCTGCTGCAGCGCCGATCGCGGTTCTACTCGGCTTGCCCGGCTTCAATCGCAGTGCCTCTTCTCGCTGCCCAACACGAATTCGACGTCCGAATGAAATCGTCGACCC
>DATKMS010000295.1:0-16599 GCA_035541735.1 Candidatus Margulisiibacteriota bacterium | reverse complement strand
CGAGGGCACGTTGAGTCTCGGGAGGTCGGTCCTGGGCGAGCTTGGCACCAAACCCCATGATATCGAGACCATCATCGGCTCGCTACGAGCCGACGACTATGCGTTGATTCGTAACGTTGGCGACACCGTTTCCGAGAACGTACCGACGGATGCCGGCGCGGGCAAACGAGCGGCCTCGACCCCTTCTCACGTGAGCCCTCCCTCGATCGGCAGGGTAAAGTGAAAGACGGCTTCTCCAGGCCTCGTTCACGGTGGCGCTCGCGTAGCGGTGGACCCTTGACGTTGACGACGCTGAGTCGGTACAAGAGATCGTCACGGAGTCGAGTTTCTGGGCGGCGCTACTGAACTCCGTCCATTCTTCTTCCAACCGCCGCAGCGCTGTCCACCTCGTGTCGGGGCTTCTTGAGGTCGTTCAGCCGGTCGCTGAGCCTGCTTATCGACTATGTTGTTCTTCGCACTCTTCGTCTATCGAGTGACGCTCGAGCGGCACCCGTGAGGTTGGCCCGTCGCGCATTGCCCGGAACGGGTAGTAGCTGATCGGGGGGCTGCCGCCTTCGACGGGGTGCTTGGGCGTCCTCCGCGACCTCACTCCGGCTCAGGACCGTGTTTTTCGTGTGCCGGGGCGGCCGCTGCGGCGGGCTCGTAGCGTCACGTTTCGCGCCGGCGGAACCTTTTGGGCTTGCGGTGCGAACTGTCGCGCGGGCGTTGCCGCATCCGCAGCGTTCTCTGCCTTGATGGCGTCGATCAAGACGAACAACGCCGGGGGGTGCACGGCGTCGGCGCGATAGATGATCCCCTCGACCGTGCGCACGGGGCCGCCGGGGTACGGGATCGTTGCCAGGGTGCCGGCCTGCAGTTCCTGCCGCAGCACGGAGCGCGGAAGAGCGGACACGAAGTCGCCCTCGAGGAGCACCGCCTTGAGAAAGCTCATTGACCCGGAAGTGATCATCGGCTTCGGCGGCGTCAACCCCGCGCTGCGAAACGTGAGCTCGAGGAATTCGACGATCTGCTGCGGGCGGTTCGGGATAATCCAGCGCTGCTGCGCAATCACCTCCACGGACCTGTGCTTGTGGACGACCATGGGATGACCGGGGCGGCACACGATCAGGAACTCTCCCGGGACGAGTTCCTCGTGCACGAGGTCCTCCGCCCGATGCACCATCGGGAAACCGCTGGCGACGGCATCCAGCACCCCCTCTCGAACCAGCGCGGTCAGCCCTTCGTAGGTGCCGTCGACGATCTCGAACGACAGTCCTGGAGTGGTTGCGAGCAGTTGCGCGATCACCCGCGGCAGGAAGGAGATCGAGAAGTTCGCCACGCCCAGTCGCAGATGCCCGACGTGCCCGGCTTTCACGGCGTGGATCTCGGCCACCGCCCGTTCGCTCTCATTCCGCAGCAGGCGCGCGTGTCGCAATAGCATGTCGCCGTAGAGCGTCGGCGTCACCCCGCGCGGCCCGCGCGTCAGGAGCTGCACGCCGAGCTCATCCTCGAGATTGTGGAGGCTCTTGGTCAGCGCCGGTTGCGAGAGGTGAATCGCATCGGCGGCGCGGCGCACAGTGCCGTGCTCCACCACCGCGAGAAATTGCCGGAGCTGCCGCATGTCCATGGCCGCCGCTATAGCCGAAAGGAATCAGTTGATCAAAACATAGTATTGGACGGCTATCGCCGTGGCGCGTAGGGTGCCTGTAGCTAGAAGGAGGAGACGATGCAGACGACGAAGGCTCCAGCACCGCGCAACCGCATCACCGCACCGGCGCACGCCGAGCTCTTTGAGCCCATCCGGATCGGGACCTGCGAGATCAAAAACCGCATCGCCATGGCGCCGATGAACACGCTCTTCTCCATGAGCAACCAGGGCCACGTCAACGAGCAGATCGTGGCCTACTACGCGGCCCGCGCCAAGGGCGGTGTCGGCCTGATCATCTCCGAGTGCGTGCTCGGGACGCGGCAGGCGGCGAAATTCCCGTACACCTCGAACCTGCACCTGTTCAACGGCACGCACGTCCCTGGACTGGAGGACATGGTCGAGACGATCCATGCGTTCGGTGCCAAGACCTTCATCCAACTGTCGATCGGTTTCGGTCGTCAGGGTCACAGCCATGACCACGAGGCACCGCCGGCCCCCTCTGCCGTCCCGTACGAGACGAATCCGGCCATGCTGCCCCAAAAGATGTTGAAGACCATCGAGAAGCATCCGGGCTTCTTCAATCCGAACCTCCCGACGATGGCGCAATCGCAGACGCCGCGCGAGATGACGCGTGAAGAGATCAAACACGAGATCGAGGAGTTCGGACACTCGTGCGTCCTCGCCGTGCTGGCCGGGTTCGATGGCATCGAGCTGCACGCGCCGCACGGCTACCTCGAACACCAATTTCTCTCCCCCCGCTCCAACAAACGCGCCGATGAGTACGGGGGCTCGCTGGAGAACCGGATGCGTTTCGTCGTCGAGATCTACGACAAGGTCCGCGAGATGATCGGCCGCACCGTGCCGGTCGGCATTCGGCTGTCGGGCGACGAGCACATGCCCGATGGCATTCATCACGAGGAGCTGAAGGTCGTCGTCCGCACCTTGGGGGAGCGCGGCATCGACTATGTCCACCTGTCGTCCGGCTCGTACGAGGCCACCAAGTACTTCTTCCCCGATACCGACGGCACGATGATCGAGGAGGCGGCCGGCTTCAAGTCGGTGCTTCCGGCTCATGTCCCCGTGATGACGCCGTCGATTCACGATCCAGCGATGGCTTGCCGGGCCATTCGCGAGGGGGAGACCGACATGATCTCGCTCGGCCGCCAACTGCTGATCGATCCGGAGTGGGCAAACAAAGTCCGGGCAGGTGAAAAGTTCCGCAAGTGCACCCGCTGCTGCGAATGCCTCCTGCGCACGGTGGTGGGGCTCCCCGTGCGCTGCCTGCACAACCGCGACCTCGGACGCGAGAAGTACATGTCCGACTACTGGCGCCCGACGCGGCCAAAGGCGCAGATGATCCTGCCGCAGCTTGGCGGCAGGCGCGGCCGCACGGCCGATGCAACGAACGCTTTGACAATCGACGGAGCATCTGCGTCCTGGGCAGCCGCGTTCACGAACAAGCTGGGCTAGAGGGGTCGACCGCACGATCGAGGGTCAGATGCCCTATTTCGAATGGGACGAAGAACGCTTGTCGGTGGTGCGCAGCTCCATCCAGAAGTTCTGCGAGGAGAACCTCAGCCCCGCATACGTCCGCTGGATGGACGAACACTGCGACTTCCCGCCGCATGATCTGTGGCAGAAGCTCGCCGATTACGGGGTCTTCGATCGGAGCGTGATCAGCTCTCCGTACGAACACCTGATCATCCAAGAGGAGATCGCCACGGCGTCGGTCGCCGTGATGCTGGCCATCGGCGCCTCGATCGGATTCGGACAGGGCTTCATCAGTTTTCTCGGTAGCCCGGAGCAGCGCGAGGAGTTCCTTCCCAAGCTGGCCGCCGGCGAAGTGAAGATGTGCATGGCGTTGACCGAGCCAGGCGGGGGCACCGACATCTTGGGCTCGCTGCGCACCAGTGCCGTCGAGGATGGCGATCACTACGTCCTCAACGGGCAAAAGATCTTCATCACCGCGGCGCACGTGGCCGACTACCTGATCGTGATCGCGATCACCGATCCGCAGGCGGCCGATCGGTCCAAGTCGTGGTCGATCTTTCTGGTCGACGCCAAGATTCCCGGCATCACGATCCGCAAGATTCCCAAGCTCGGCATCCACGCCTGCGCGTGCACCGAGATCTTCCTCGAGGATGTCCGGGTGCCCAAGGAGAATCTCCTGGGTCCGAAGAACCGCGCCTACGGATTCCTGCTCGGCAAAGGGGACGACGGCAGCACTCCGCGCCGCGGCGGCGGCACGGGCGATCGCGCGATGATGGCGCTGCTCAATGCGGAGCGTCTCAGCACCTCCATCCTGTCGTTGGGCATCGCCAAGGCGGCGTACCGGGACGCGCTCAAGTACGCCCAGGAGCGCACGGCCTTCGGGAAGCCGATCGGCCAGTTCCAGATCATCCAGACCTACCTGGTGGAGATGGCCATCCACATCGAGAACGCGCGCAACATGATCTACGGGACCGTTGGTCGCGCGCTCGCCGGCTATCCCAGCGTGATGCAGGCGCAGATGGCCAAGATCGTGGCCGCGCGCGCCTCGGAGTACTGCGCCATCAAGGGCATGGAGATCCTCGGTGGCTACGGATACACGATGGAGTACGACATGCAGCGGCACTTCCGCGACTACAAGCAGATGGTGTTCGCACCGATCACCGATGAGATGGCAATCAATGTCATCGCGCGGATGATGGGACTGCCGAAATCGTACTAGCGAGCTGTCGGACTTGGTAGCCAGCAGCGACCCAACGGGGAGCGGGCCCATAGAAATGACGCCGACCGCAGGTCAACAACAGGCGCAGACCATGCTCTACCTGAGCGATCCCATCGTCGAGAACAGCGCCACGCAGCCCGATGCTGAAGCTGTGGTGTTCGAAGCGACACGTCTCACCTACGCTCAGCTCAACGCGCGCGTGAACCGCCTCGCCAGCGGACTGCGCTCGCTGGGCCTCGAGAAGGGCGACCATGTCGCCATCCTCCTGGAGAACTGTCATCAATACATGGAGGTCTACTACGCCCTGTCGAAAGCCGGCATGGTGGCGGTGCCGCTCAACTGGCGTCTGTCTGAAAGCGAGATCGGCTACATCGTGGAACACTCCGAGTCGGTGGCGTTGCTAGCCGGCGCCCGACACCTGGAGACGGCAGCGACGCTTGGCCGCAAGGTCGACACGCTGCGTGCGCTGGTCAGTGTGGAGTGCGCGGCGGCGGGCACGGTTGCGTACGAGGACATTCTCGCGGCCGGCAGCCCGACGGAGCCAAGCCAGGACGGGCTCGATCCGACTGCCATGCTGATCCTGATGTACACCGGCGGCACGACCGGCTTGCCCAAGGGCGTGATGCTCTCCCACAAGAACCTGCTGGCCGCGATCCGGGCGATCAGCGGCGGCGGGGTCAGTGCGCCGGGGACACGCACGCTGTTCGCGCTGCCCTTCTTTCACATCGCCAACTGGCAAGCGTTTCTGTTCCACATCATCGGCGGCTGTGTGGTCGTCAGCCGCAGTGCCAGTGCCAAGGAGATTGTCGACCTGCTCCTCCGCGAGCGCCCGATGATGGTGAATCTCGTGCCCACCGTCTATCAGGCCATGCTCGGGCTGCCGGGAATTGAGGACCTGGATTTCTCCTTCGTCAGCCGCTTCACAACATCCGGCGCACCCATGGCTCCGGAGACAATGAAGCGGTGCGAGCAGGTCTTCGGCATGCGCTTCGGCAAGGGCTACGGGCTCACCGAAGCAGCACCCGCGGTTTCCAGCCTCGGCCCCGAAGAATACGCGCTCGACGGCGATGCGCTGCTGGTCAAGCGCTCCGGATCGGTCGGCAAGCCGTTCAAGAACGTGACCGTCAAGATCCGCCGGGAGGATGGAAGCGAATGCGCCCCCAACGAGGAAGGCGAGGTCACGGTCCGCGGCGACAACGTGATGCTGGGCTACTGGAAAGATCCGGAGCGCACGCGTGCCGCGCTGCGCGACGGGTGGCTCTGGACCGGCGACATCGGGTGCATGGACGAGGACGGGTACGTCTACCTCGTCGATCGCAAGAGCGACATGATCATTTCGGGTGGCGAGAACGTGTATCCCACGGAGACCGAGCACGTCCTCCAGGAGCATCCGGCCGTGCGTGAAGTCGCGGTCGTGGGCGTCCCTGACGAGCGCTGGGGCGAAGCCGTAAAGGCAGTGGTGGTCCTGGCGGCGGGCCAGGAGGTGACGGCGGAAGAACTCATCGCCTTCTGCAAGACGCGCATCGCCGGATACAAGTGCCCGAAGTCCATCGACTTCGCCGAGGCGCTGCCGAAGTCCACGGTCGGCAAGATCCTGCGGCGGGAAGTGAAGGGGCGATACTGCGGGGCTCCGTAGGAGAAAGGAGAAAGTCGGGTGCACGACGCGGTCTTCGAACAGGACGACTATTTCAAGATCGATCCAGAAGCCCACATGGTGGGCGACATGCAGCCGCTGCAGCACTTCCCCGGCGTGCAAATGTGGTGGCGGGCGATCGACAACATTCGGCGCCCGTTAACCCTCGGCACGCCTCCGGAGGCCATGGCCGGGCTGGTTGCTGAGGACCTGACCGTGAGCCACGACCCGGAAGCGTTGCTCGCAGCGATGGATCGCTACGGCGTCGACATCGGCTGCTTGCTGCCGGAGTCGATGATGGACACCACCGGCTACTCGAGCCGATGGGTCACCAACGGTGATATGGCCGCGGCGGTCGAAAAGCATCCGCACCGTTTCATGTATCAACCGAACATCTCGCCGATTAAGCAGCGCGGCGTGACGAATGCGGTCTGGGAGTTGGAGTACTGGGTGAGGGAGAAGGGAGCGAAGATCTTCAAGTTCTATCCGCCGGAAGATACCTACATCAACGATCCCGACCTCTGGCCATTCTACCGGAAGGCAGAGGAGCTGCAGATCGTGCTCGACATTCACACTGGCTTCAGTTGGGTGCCGCCGGGCAAGAGCAAGTATGCGCTTCCGATCCTGATCGACGACGTGGCCCGCGACTTCCCCAACTTGACGATCGTCGCCTTTCACATGGGCTACCCGCACTGCGACGATCTCAACCTGGTCGCCATGGGCCACCCCAACGTCCACCTGTGTCTCTCGCTGCTGATCCCCTGGGCGTTGTCGGCGCCGCGCAAATTCGCTCGCATCATCGGCGAAGCGCTGCGCTTCGTGGGGCCGGAGCGCATCATCTGGGGAACGGATTACGCCGGCTTCGGCGTGCAGATCGCCGCGGCCGTGCGCGGCTTTCGCGCGTTCCAGATCCCCGAGGACATGCAGGAGGGATACGGCTATCCGGCCATCACCGACGATGACCGGCGCAAGATCTTCGGCGGGAACCTGGCGCGGCTGCTCGGCATCGAGCCGCAGCGGAGAGTGGACCTCAAGGCGGCCGCGTGACTGGGCGCGCTGGGAAAGAGGAGCACAGGGCATGCTGACGCAGGAGCACTACAAGGCGATTCTGATCGAGCAGCGAGAGAACGGCGTGCTCGTTGCGACGCTGAACCGTCCCGCCAAGCGCAACGCCGTCGACGACACCCTGCACGCGGAGCTGGCGCAGCTTCCCGCCGACGCGGATCTCGACCCAGGCGTCAAGGCGCTGGTGATCACCGGCGCGGGCCGCGGCTTCTGCGCCGGTGGTGATTTCTCCGGCGGGCTCACTCCCGACGCGCACATGTTCAAGGTGGCGCGCCGCGTCGTCGACAACTTGCTCGACTGCGAGAAGCCGATCATCACGGCCGTCAACGGCCACGCGATGGGCCTGGGCGCGACCCTCGCCTTCCTCGGCGATGTGGTCATCGCCGCTCGCAGTGCCGCCTTCGCCGACACGCACGCGCGCATGGGCATTGCCGCCGGCGACGGCGGGCAAGTGATCTGGCCGCTGCTGATCGGCGTCAATCGCGCCAAGTACTATCTGATGACGGGCGAGCGTCTGTCGGCGGAAGAGGCGGAACGCCTCGGGCTGGTGAACTTCGTGGTCGAGGATGACGAATTGATGCCCCGCGCCCTGGCAGTCGCTGACCAACTGGCCGCCGGCGCCGGTCAGGCGATCGCCGCCTCGAAGGTCCCGATCAACAAGTACATCAAGATGGTCTCCAACCTGGTCCTGCCGCTGTCGTTGAAGCTGGAGGAGGCCACGATGCGCACCGAGGATTTTCGCGAAGCCGTACTGGCCTTCGCCGAGAAGCGCCGGCCGACGTTCAGGGGCGATTAGCGTCATGAGGTTGCAAGATAAAGTCGCGGTCGTGACCGGTGGCGGACGAGGTATTGGCCGGGCCATCTGCCTGGCCTTCGCGGCCGAAGGCGCCGATGTCGTAGTCGCTGCTGACGTCGAGTCGCAGGTGCAAGCTGTGGCTGCGGAGGTGGAAGCCCGCCGACGGAAGGCGATCGCGTATCGATTCGACGTGGTGAAGCCTGATGAGGTGGAGGCACTGCTCAACGCGACGCTCGCTGCATTCGGCAAAGTCGACGTTCTCGTCAACTGCGCCGGCGTGGTCGGAAGGCGTGCGTTTGCTTTCGATACTGACGACGCCGAGTGGCGCCGTGTCATCGAGGTGAACCTCTTCGGCACGTACCATTGCGTCAAGCGGTTTCTGCCGGCCATGATGCGGCAGGGTGAAGGCCGGATTATCAACATCGCCTCGATCTCCGGTAAGCAAGCCAGCCCGACGAACGTAGCGTATTCCGCCTCGAAGCACGCGGTGATCGGTTTGACGCGCACGGTCGCCGCGGAGATGGGCTTGCTGGGGATCCCCGGGATAACCGTCAACGCGATCTGCCCCGGGGTGGTGAACACGGAGATGATCATGGGTGCTGGTGGCGTGGTCGACGAGGTCGCACGCGTCCTGCAGACATCACGAGAGCAGGTCGTCCAAGAGCGGATCCTCCCGATGTCGATTCAACGTCGGCTGCTCGATGCAGAGGAGGTCGCCGCCGCAGCCGTGTACCTGGCGTCCCCGGAAGCGCGTGGGATCACGGGCCAAGCCATCAACGTATGTGGCGGGACCGTCACGCACTAGCGCCGCAACGTACCGTGTGGCTGATCGCGTTATGGTTGCGGCGGTATTCGATAACTCAGCAGAACGCGTTCCAGTAGGAGATACAGATGCGGCTCGCAAATCTCAAAGGACGAGCGACGTTGATCACGCCGGGCGGCGCGGTCGATGTCGAGCAGGGATCTCACGGGCGGTTCGGGTCCGATCCGCAGGCGATCTTCGCGCAGTGGGCGGCCGTTCGTGCCTGGGCTGCTGGCGTCGGTCATAGTGGCGTCCCGTTCGTCGAAAACGACCTTGCGTGTCCGGTCCCGCGACCGGCGCAGGTGTTTGGGATCGGACTGAATTACAGGAGCCATGCCGCCGAAGCCGGGCTGCCCGTTCCGGAGCGTCCGGCCGTGTTCACAAAGTTCTCCACCTGTCTCACTGGCCCCTTTGCCGATGTGGTGCTGCCGAGCGCCTGCGTCGATTGGGAGGTCGAACTGGTCGTTGTCATGGGCATTGAGGCATACCGGGTGGAAGCACGTGATGCCTGGAGGCACATCGCGGGCCTGACGGTCGGGCAGGACTTGTCCGAGCGCGTCGTGCAGTGGAGCGGGGGCGGACAGTTCTCGCTCGGCAAGTCCTTTCCCGGGTTTGGTCCGATGGGGCCATCGCTGATCACGCCGGACGAGCTCGCCGATCCGGACGACCTCGAGATCGGCTGCCGCGTGAACGGCGAGGTGATGCAGCAGAGTGGCACAGCCGATATGGTCTTCAGCGTGCCGCAACTCGTCGCCGAGTTATCAGCGATCCTGCCGCTCTTGCCGGGGGACGTGATCTTCACCGGCACGCCCGCCGGGGTCGGGGGGACCCGGCAACCACCGCGCTTTCTGCAGCCCGGGGACGTGCTGACCAGCCACATCGAGGGCATCGGCACGCTGCGGAATCGCTGCGTTGCGGCAGCGTGAGCACCTGAAGTTGAATGGCGGGGCCGGCCCGCCCTCCATGTCCGTTCCTGGGAACAGGTTGAGCACGATGTCGCCGTGCTCCCTACGGTGGAGCGAGCCGTTGGCGTTCACGTGCACAACCGGCCGGCCGGGCTCTCGTACCGTCCAGGAAGTTGTAGTCGTAGTAGAGGCGGTCGTTCTTGACAAAGAGGCTGTAGCCGCCGGTGAATCCGCCGCAGGCGACGATCACGCTCTGCTCGCCTCCCTTCACGTCGAGCCGGGTAGCGATGGTGTGGGAGCGCCCCTTGATGGGCGGGGAGACCTTCTCCGCGATCCGCACCGCGCCCGGATGATAGTACGTGAAGTGCAGCTTGCCCTTGAACAGGCGTTCATGCTGCGCGCGGGCCAGGCCATGGCCATGCCGTTGCGCGTGCCGCCGAAATGGGACGCAACCTCCTTGGTCCACTGGTACGGCGTGTCCCACGCCCACGCCCAGCCCACCGCGAAGTGCGGGTAGGTCTGGTCGGTGCCCCAGGCGTCGTAGAACTTCATGTTTTCTTCCACCGTCGGGTGCAGGCCGTTCGCCACTGCGAACTCGCTGTACAGGCCGTTGAGCGTGCCTTCGGGGCTCGCCCCGTTGTCGCCGCTGATATAGATGATCAGCGTGTTGTCGAGCTTGCCGGCGTCCTCGACGGCCTGGATGACACGGCCAATCTCGTGGTCCGTATAGGCCAAGTAGGCGGCATAGATGTCGGCCTGGCGGATGAAGAGCTTCTGCGCTTCCGCCGAGAGGCTGTCCCACTGCGGCAGGTCTTTCGGCCAAGGCGTCAGCTTCGCGTTCTGCGGGATCACGCCGAGCTTCTTCTGGTTGGCGAAGATGCGCTCGCGCTGCTTGTTCCAACCCTCGTCGAACAGATGCATGTCCGGCCCTTTCCACAACTGGCCGACGGGAGACCCACTCAGGCGTCGGGTGGTGCGGGGAGTGCGTGCCGCCATTGGGGGGGCACGACGAGCTCCGGCCAGTATGGCTTCGAATCTACGGCGTTGGGGCTGATCTCGCCCCCGAATGGCTGCGGCGGATTCGGCAGATACCTGCCGTCGATGGTGGTCGTCGCGCCGGGAGAGCCCGGTGCGCCGGCGGCTTGCTGCGCCATCGCCGGAGCCGAGCCCGGCAAGGCGCCACCTACTGCGAGCCAGAACACGAGCATTGTTGCCGTTGTCTTCATAACGGTCTCTCGCTCCTCTCTTGCCGGGTTGGATGCTCGGGCGCCGGGTGCGGGTAGTAGCTCCGGGGCGGGGGCACGTGGAGCACGGGCCGAGGGGCGTGGGCAGGCGATGCAGCTGTCCGTGGCTACTTGTCGGTGGCCTGCCTTGCCTCCGCCTCCTGGAGCTTCTTCACGTCCTCGGGCGTGAGCTTCGGCGGCTCGAGCGTGATGGTGAGCTTGTCGATCTTGCCGGTGAATGTGAACGGGATCTCGTAGTCCTTGTCGTCCACGGGCGTGCCGGCGGCCGCGCCGATGTTGAACACGGTGTCCAGCGGCTTGACCAGGGGAAGCGTGTGCTCGATCTTCTGGGTCGACACCGCCTTGCCGTCCACATTGAGCGTCCCGGTCCCGCCGCGGCCGACGCCGCTCAGGTTGTTGTACGCCAGCGTCGCCGCGCCGAGCCCGTCGTACCTGAAGTCGAACACGATCGTGTGCTTGCCCGGCGTCAGCGCCGGCCCTTGCCATTTCGTCCGCTCGAGACCCTGGAAGTTGTAGGTGAACGTCGGACTGCCCTTGAGCAGGTACAGCCCGTAGCCGAAGAACCGGCCGCCTTCGTTGACGATCATGCCGTTGCCGCCGCCCTCGGGTACCTCGACTTCAGCCTTGATGGTGTAGGACTTGTCGAGCAGGCTCGGCATGTTCCCCTCGGGGATGTCGGTGACGGTTTCCCCCGAGTAGTTGAAGACCGTCCTACCCGCCGCCAGGCTGGGACGCGGTGCGACGAACCGCGTCGATGCCGAGGCGTCCAGCGGCAACACCTGATACTTGGCGAACTCGCCGAACATCAAATCGCGCAGCTCCGCGACCTTCTCGGGGTGCTTCGCAGAGACGTCGGTGAACTGCGTCCAGTCGTTCTTGATCTCGTAGAGCTCGAACTTGAACGCCGTGGCCGGAGCGGTGACCGCCGCAGTGGCCAGTTGCCACGGGGCGCGCAGCGGCACCGCGCTCAGGATCCAGCCGTCGTCGTACAGGCCCTGAACGCCCAGCATCTCGAAATACTGGGTGCGGTGGCGCGACGGCGCGTCGAATCCGCCGGCGGAGGCGTCGAAGGTGTAGGCGAGGCTGACCCCCTCGATTGGCTTCTGCCCGACGCCGTCCACCTGAACGGGCGCCGGGATGCCCGTGATCTCCAGCAGCGTCGGCACGATGTCGATGACGTGGTGGAATTGCCACCGGATCCCGCCCTTGTCCTTGATCTTGGCCGGCCAGGAGATCACCATGCCGTTCTTCGTCCCTCCGAAGAAGGACGGGATCTGCTTGGTCCACTTGAACGGCGTGTCCAAGGTCCAAGCCCAGGCGTAGGAATAGTGCGGATACGTCTGGTTGTTGCCCCAGGCGTCGTACCACGGCATGTTCTCGGTGGCGGTCGGGCTGATACCGTTGAACGGCAGGACCTCGTTCCACGTGCCCATCGCCGAGCCCTCGGCGGACGCGCCGTTGTCGCCGCTGATGAAGATGATGATCGTGTTGTCGAGCTTGCCCATGTCCTGCACGGCTTGGACGACGCGACCGATCTCGTAGTCGGCGTAGGCGAGGTAGGCGGCGTAGACATCGGCCTCCTTGATGAGGAGCCTCTTGTCCTCCGGGGTGTGCTGATCCCACTCCTTCAGCAGGTCCTTCGGCCACGGCGTCAGCTTGGCATCCGGCGGAATCACGCCGAGCTTCTTCTGGTTGGCGAAGATCTGCTCGCGGACGGCTTGGAAGCCCCGATCGAAGAGGTGCATGTCGCTGATCTTCTTGATCCACTCCGGCGTCGGGTGGTGCGGAGAGTGCGTGGCCCCCGGTGCATAGTAGATCATGAACGGAATCGCCGGATCGAGGTCGTTCAGCTGCTTCATCCAGCCGATCGCCTCGTCGGCCATGGCGGTGATGAGGTTCCACCCCGGGTGGCCGACGAAGGGGGTGATCGGGGTGGTGTTGCGGGTGAGCATCGGCTCCCACTGGCTGACGTCACCCGCGTTGAACCCGTAGAAGTAGTCGAAGCCCATCCCGGTCGGCCATTGGTCGAAGGGCCCCGCCTGGCTGGTCTCGAACGCGGGCGTGTTGTGGTTCTTGCCGTACCACGAGGTGCGGTAGCCGTTGTCCTTGAGGATGCGGGCGATCGTCGCGCTCTCGGGCCCCATCACGCTGTTGTAGCCCGGGAAGCCGGTGGCGATCTCGGAGATCACGCCGAAGCCGACCGAGTGGTGGTTGCGCCCGGTGAGCAGCGCCGCGCGTGTCGGCGAGCACAGCGAGGTCGTATGGAAGTTCGTGTACCGCAGCCCGTTGGCGGCGAGACGGTCCAACGTGGGCGTCGGGATGATGCCCCCGAACGTCGAGGGCGCACCGAAACCTACGTCGTCGGTCATGATCAACAGGATGTTCGGCGCGCCCTTGGGAGGCACCACACGGGCGGGCCACGCCGGCTTGGACTGGTCGGCATTCAGGTTGATCTGGCCCTGGAACGGTTGCGGCGGCGGCGGCAGGTAGCGGCCGTCGATCGTGGTGGTGGCGTCAGGCGAACCGGGCACCCCCGTCACCTGCTGGGCCACGGCCGACGTCGGCAGCATGGTCGCAAGAACGATCGCCCAGATTCCTGGCACGACTAACCTTGCCTTCATTGCACTCCTCCTCGAATCAGGGTGTTCTGTTGCCACACTGCACTCGTTGTTGATGATCTGCCCCGGCGCGAGATCCGGCGCGCGGCGGCAACGTCAGCCACAAAACCCAGCCGCAAGTACCGGGCCAAGGCATTCACCTAGGCGTGGCCCCCGATACAACGAGTGCGGGCGGGATGCTGGTCCGTGGCAACATTTCGCTGGTCCGCGGGCGCACGGAGGACAGCTTCGCGCAGTAAGTTCCAGGAGTTGCGACGCGCCCGGCGGGCCGTATAATCAGTCGTCCATCGCTGGCAAGCCCGCGCAATGAGCACGCGAACCAAAGCAATTGCCACGACGCCTGCTCTCCCTGCCGACCCGGACTCGGTCACCGTGATCGCCGGTTACGGGCTGGCCGTCGCCAAGGCGCTGGACTACAGTGGAATCGACAGTCGCCGGGTGTTTGCCGCCGCCGGAATAAATGATGCCCTCCGCAACGATCCGCTCAAGCGCCTGTCGCTCGAAAAGATCACCCGCCTCTACCGCGAATGCGTCGAAGTGACCGGCGATCCCTATTTCGGGCTGACCGTGGCGAAATTCATGCAAGCCTCGACGCTGCATGCGCTCGGCTACGGCCTGCTCGCGAGCACCACGTTGATGGATTTCTGCAGGCGCGTGCAGCGGTACTTCCGGCTGGTTTCGCAGACCGCGCGCGTCGAGATCCTGCCCAGGGGTGCGGAGGTGCACTTCAGCTCGGTGCCGCTGGTGGACGTGTGCCCGGAATCTCAGGATGCCTGGCTCGGCACGCTGTTCCGCATGATGCGCCTGCTGTACCGCGATGACTTTCATCCCGTCGCGGTCGAGTTCGCACACGCGATGCCCGACCCTGGGGCCGGTCCCTACGCCGAGTTTTTCGGCGCGCCGGCGCGCTTTGGCTGTCACGCGGTGACGCTGATCCTGCCGCGGGCCGATCTGGAGGTGCCGCTGCACGGCGCCTGTCCGGAGCTCGCGCAATTCAACGACAACCTGGCGGCAACCTACATTGCAAAACTCGACCGCGCCGATGTCGTCGCGAATGTGCGCGCCTGCTTGGTCGAGTTCTTGCCGAGCGGCGAGTGCAGCAGGAGCCGGGTGGCGGCAGCCCTCTCTATGAGCGCGGGTACCTTGCAGCAGCGTCTGATCGAACGGGGCACCAGCTTCCACGAGCTACTGAACGATCTGCGCCGCGATCTCGCGTGCAGCTATCTGCAGCAGTCCGGCGTTTCGGTGACCGAGATCACCTTCCTGCTCGGCTTCACCGACGTCAGCAATTTCACCCGCGCGTTCAAGCGCTGGACCGGGATGTCGCCGACCCGGTTTCGCGAGCGCGGCTGATACCCGCTACCGGGCCGAGGAGAACACGGGCGAGGCTGAAGATTGGACGCCTTGCCCTTCGCCGCTCCGTTCTGGAAGCGGACGCCGCGTGCGCACGCGGCGAGGGCATTCCGGGCGAGCAGGTCTTCACCGAGCTGCGCACGCTGAGTGCCGAGCGCCGCAAAGCGCAATGAGCGCGTATGAGGTCGCCCCAACGGCGCGCCTCGATCTGCTCGAACTCTGGAATCGGATCGCGGAAGATGTCGGGTCGGCCACGCTCCGCTTGCCCGCCTTCACACGAAGCTCGCTGGGATTCAGCTCGTGGTCCCGGCTTCTTCTCGCCCCGCCATTTCGGCGTGAGTTTAACCACGAGCAGGAAGGTCTAGCCGCGCCGCGGGGTCTTGATCGCCTCGCCGAAAAGGAGAAGACTCGCAGCCATCGGATCCCAAAGGAGCGTTCCATGGCAACAGCATGGTCGGTCAAGGGTAGCTACATGGAGGCATGCAGCTGCGACTTCCTCTGTCCCTGCATTCCGAAGAACATGTCGACGCCCGCCACGCACGACTTCTGCAAGGTCGCGCTCGCCTTCCAGATCGATTCGGGCCAGTTCGGCAGCGTCCGAGTCGACGGCGTGCGCTTCGTCCTGTTCGCCGAGAGCAAGGCGGTGATGGGTGCGGGAGAGTGGTCGAGCGGACTGGTGATCGACGCGGCGGCGTCGGACGCGCAGGCCGAGGCGATCCTCGCGATCGCCAGCCCCGCCGGGGGCGGCCCTCTGGCGATGCTCGGGCCGCTCATCTCGGACTTCCGGGGCGTCGAGCGCCATCCGGTCGAGTTCGAGAAGAAGGGCAACTCGGTGCGGGTGCGGATCGACGGGCTACTCGATCAGGAGATCGTCGGCATCGACAGCACGTCCGCCGCGGGCGAGTGCGTCGCCATCGACAACACGCTGCATCCGGTCAACAAGCGGCTCAACCTGGCGACCGCGGTGCGCAACGTCATCAACGCCTTCGGCATCCGCTGGCAGGGCGCTCCCGACCGCAACAACGGACACTTCGCGCCCTTCGACTGGCAGGGCACGGCCGCGTGAACGGCCGGCATCGCCCGACACTGCATCTCGTCAGGCTGGCCGCCGCGGCTCTCGCCCTGGTCGCAGTCGCGGCGATCAGCTGGGCCTTCCTCATCGCGAGCGAGGCGGCGATGACGACCATGACCGGCGACGGCATCGCGGCGCGGCTGATGGCGCTGACGATGGCACCGGGCGAGGCTCTCCCCTACCTCGCCGCCGCCACCCTCATGTGGATGGTGATGATGCTGGCGATGATGGTGCCGGCGGCGCTGCCCATGGCCGCCGTCTTTCGCCGCATCGATCGCGGCACCTCGCCGGACCTTGACACCTTCATCCTGGTGTGGGGCTATCTCGCCGCGTGGATGATCTTCTCGGCGGCGGCAGCGGCTCTGCAGTGGTGGCTGCACGCGCGCGGCTTCCTGCACGGCATGATGCTGATCGGCGGCACGACACTCGCCGCGGCCCTGTTGATCGCCGCCGGCGTCTATCAGCTCACGCCGCTGAAGGATGCGTGCCTGGCGCGCTGTCGCAGCCCTCTCGGCTTCTTCCTGGCGCACTGGCGGGACGGACGCTCCGGCGCCTTCGTCATGGGTCTGCGCCACGGGGTGTTCTGCATCGGCTGCTGCTGGGCGCTGATGCTCCTGATGTTCGTGGGCGGTGCCATGAGCGTGACCACCATGGCCGTCCTCTGCGTCTTCGTGCTCGCGGAGCGCCTCCTCCCGGCAGGCCCTTGGGTGGCGAAGCTGCCGGGGCTCGCACTCATCGTCTGGGGCACCGCCGTGCTCGTGGCGCGATGACCCC